>NZ_JAQGMM010000592.1 GCF_028292365.1 Caballeronia sp. | reverse complement strand
CGCTGGTTCGCGGGCTTTTTGCAGACGCAATACTGGAATCGCGATATGACCGGCAACCGGCGTTACGGCACGCTCGGTTTGCTGATGCTCCCCGTGACGGCGTTCGATACCGTGCAGCCTATCTACGGCCTGACGGCATTTGCGCTGTTGCTGGGGTTTATCGTGGATCGGCGCGGCGCGATTGTGCTGCCGATTTTCAGCGTGATCGGCGCAAAGATTCTTATCGACTTCGCCTTCCATTTGTGGACCGTGCATCTGTACCGGCGCTGGACGGGAGACACGGCCGGGTCGAGCCTGTGGATGGCGGTTGTGACGGCGATTGTCGAGCCGTTCACGTTCCAGTTGCTGCGCCACACGGGGGCGGCGCTCGGCTGGGTCGATTTTCTCGGCGGTTCACGTGCATGGCGCGTGCAGACGAGGGCTGGACTCGCGGCCGCGGATGAGGCCTGACTGAAGGCATAAGCTGCGATGCGCTGATGGTTTACCTAATCAGGCATCGCGCTAAGTCGATCATCATCGCGCGTACCGCACCACCATACTCGACGACGCCAGTACGTGACCCTTCATCGCTGCGATCAAGGCGTCACGATCGAGCGCGGCGGGCAGGGCATTGTCGGCGAGATCCAGCGCGTAGGCTTGCACGACATAGTGATGCGGTGCATCGCCGTGCGGTGGGCAGGGTCCGTAATAGCCGTCCTTCCCCGTCCGGTTGATTCCGCCGATACTCCCAGCCGGCGGCGGCCCGCCTTCTCCGAGCGCGGTGGTCGCAGCAGGGATCCCGTAGAGAATCCAGTGCACGATGCCCAGGCCGCGAGCGCCGTCGGGATCGTAGATAGTGACCGCGAAGCTCTTTGTGTCAGTTGGCGCATTGCTCCACGCCAGTGGCAACGAGACGTTCTTGCCGCCACAATCCTGAGCGCTGGCGGCGTGCCGGGAGTCGAGGGTGGCGTTATCGGCGACACTGGGAGAGCTTAGCGTGAAGCGCCCATCGGCTCTGGCGGTGACGGTCAGCAGACATCCCACGCTTAACGCGGCAACGCGCAAAAGCCGCTTCGCGCGGCACGTGCTGCTTTGATCATTTTTCATTGTTCTTCTGGTCTTGGGTCTCGATAACTTCGCTCTAAGTACCACGTGCCGCTGATGTTTTACCGACCCCTTCAAACGCCACGATCCTGATAACTTCTTACTGCCATTTTTTTGGATCGCCGCCTAACGCCGCGCAGGTATCGAAGCTGATCGCCCGGAGCTTCGCCTCGCCGATCTGTCCCGAGAGCGCGTAACCCGCGTGATCTGTCGTCCAGTAGAAAGTTCGTCGCGGGCCTTCGCGCAACATCCGTATGGCGTATTCGTCCTTGTGCTTGCCCGAACCACCGGTCATGTACAGCGTAAGCCGTTCGCCGTTGGCGTTCTGATACATGAACTGCGCCGCGGGTCCGTCCTCGCCGGGCAACAAGCGGCCACCGACCAGCTCGAACCCATATTCGTGCAATGACGGAATGGTCAGGGTCCGGTTGAGCCGCTTGGACAACCACGTAACAAGATGATCTTCCTGCGACGCCGCGACTTCCACCGCGTGCCGCTGCTCAGGCGCGTACACGGCGTAAGCAATATCCGCGCGTTGCGCGAACGTGGGCGCAGGGCGTTCCTGACCGAGGACCGGCAACAGCATGTGCATCAGGAAGCCACATGCGATCCCCACCACCAGCCAGCTTGCCGCCATCAGGTAACGCTTGCGCTGACGCACGACCACGACTTGCGGTTCTTTATCTGCCGTGGCGGCAAACAGCGCCCGCAGCGCATTGTCTTGCGCGCGATACGCGGCCACCGTCGCCGCGCTCGCTGGATCGCGGGCAATGCGCGCGGCGGTTTCGGCACGCTCGGCCTCCGGCGCTTCATCGTCGATGAACGCCGACAGCGCGCGCAACTCATCGGCTGCCGCGCTGGAATCCGCTTGTTCAGGACGTTCGTGATTCGTCATGTGCCACTCACGATTTTCAACGATGCCGATTTGCGGCCCGGTTCCTCACCGAGCAGCACACGCATGTGTTCACGCGCCCGCGATAGTCGCGACATCACCGTTCCGGCCGGCACGTTCAGCACCACGGATGCCTCCTGATAACTCATGTCCTCCACGCAGACGAGCAGCATGACTTCGCGTTGCTCGACCGGCAAGCAATACAGCGCGCGTTGCACGTCGCGCAGCACGAGCCCGTCGACTTCGCCCACGGGCGCGGCCATCTGCCGCCAGGGCGCGGTTTCATCGTCGACGGCAATATCGCGCCGGCCGCGCAACTGATCGATATAGAGATTGCGCATGATTGTGAACAGCCACGCGCGCAGATTACTGCCGACACGAAATCCTTTCGACCGGCCGAGCGCCCGTTCGGTCACATCCTGCACGAGGTCATCGGCCCACGCACGGTCTCCCGTTAGCGCGCGCGCATAACGCCGCAACTGCGGGAGAACCCCAACGAGGTCGGTATCGAAGCTCAACGGCCCATGCTCATGTCTGGTTCACTTCAGCGCTCCAGGCCACTGTTCGCGTGCCGACGATAGCGCCGGAACGCGAACGGTGGCCTTTGATCGCTTCATGCTGGTCTCCATCGCTCCTGATGGTTTCTGCTTCACGCTTATTGCATCCCATTTATTGCATTTTGCTTACTGCTTCACGGTATGCCACACGTCCTTGAAATTGTCGCCGTTGGCATCGCCCGGTTTCTTGTCTTTCGCGAACGTGTATACGCGCTTGCCTTTGTATGCCCACTGGTTACCGCCATCGGCTGCCGGCATGATGGTCCAGTCACCCTGGGGTTTGTCCGAAGCATCGGCCATTACCGCCGGCCACGCCTGGGCGCAACCGCCGCTGCACGCACTCGGACCCGACGCCGGATCTTTGTCGAACGTGTAGAGCGTCATGCCTTTCGCGTCGGTGTACATACCGCTTCCGGCCATGGGCGGGGCGGCATGCGCACTCAGGCTGAAGGCCGTAACCAGGGCCGCAGCGAGCATCGGGATTCGCAATCTCATGTTGTTTGTCTCGTTCCATTTGCGCAGATACGGGATAAACGGATGGTGCTCGCGAAATATTCCGGTAGCTGACAAATATTTCGACCGTGCTCGTGATCTTGAACCTGTCGATTGGCTGGTGCGCTCTGGAATACGCGAGGCTGACAAACTGACAGACGCCGGAGCGGGACGCCCTGTCTGATGACTTGGCTACAATCGACGGCATCAGACGATGCGATATGCATTTTTCCGGCCATGAATGGCCGATCAGCCAAAACCCGGCGTGAAACGAGCGAGGTGAAATGGTGCAGGACAGCAAGACTCAACCGATGCCGGAGAACCCGGGCGCGAACATGGATACAAATACAACGAGAAAGCGCCCGCTGGATGGCATTCGCGTGCTGGATCTATCGAGGGTGCTGGCGGGGCCGTGGTGCACGCAGAACCTCGCGGATCTCGGGGCGCAAGTGATCAAGATCGAGCGTCCTGGCACCGGCGACGATACCCGCACGTGGGGGCCGCCATTCCTGCGCGACGCCGAAGGGCGGGACACATCGGAGAGCGCTTATTTCCTGTGCGCGAACCGCAATAAGCAGTCGGTTGCCATCGACATGAGTTCACCTGAAGGCGCCGCATTGATCCGCGAGTTCGCGAAGTCGTGCGATGTGGTCGTCGAAAACTTCAAGGTCGGTGGACTCAGGAAATATGGGCTGGACTACGAGAGTCTTTCGGCGCTCAATCCGCGGCTCGTGTACTGCTCGGTGACGGGATTTGGTCAGAGCGGGCCGCTATCGCAGCGCGCGGGTTACGACTTCCTGATCCAGGGCATGGGCGGGCTAATGAGCATTACCGGTGAACCCGACAGCGTAGCGGGCGGAGGTCCCGAAAAAGTCGGCGTTGCTGTGACGGATCTGATGGCCGGCATGTATGCCACTACCGGCGTGCTGGCCGCGCTGATGGAGCGCGAAAAAAGCGGGCTTGGGCAACATCTCGACATCGCGTTGCTCGATTGCCAGCTCGCCATGCTCGCCAACCAGTCCATGAATTACCTCACCACTGGCATCGCGCCACAGCGCATGGGCAACGCGCATCCGAATATCGTGCCGTATCAGACCTTCGCCGCGAGTGATGGCCATGTGATCGTCGCATGCGGCAACGACAGCCAGTTCCGCTCGCTATGCACCGCGATGAACGTGCCGGAACTTGCGCTCGATGCACGCTTCGCCACCAATAGCGGGCGTAGCGTGAACCGGGCGGAATTGTTGCCGCAACTGGCTGCGGTGTTCATGACGCGTCCGCGTGACGCCTGGGTTGATGCGCTCGAGGCATGCGGGGTGCCGTGCGGGCCGATCAACGATATCGCGCAGGCTTTCGATTCCGAACAGGCCCAATTTCGCGGCGCGGCGCGGGAGATAGCACATCCCGTCGCGGGCGTGGCGCCGACGGTGGCGAGTCCGCTGCGCTTATCGGCTACCCCGGTTGCGTATGATCAGGCGCCCCCGATGCTTGGACAACACACGAGCGTCATGCTGCGCGACGTGCTTGGAATGGGCGATGCACAGATTGAGGAACTGATGAGATCGGGAGTGATTGGCGGGTAGCTTGATTGCTCGATTGCTTCGTCGCGGCGTCAGATGTGCTCGGCTTGGCGAGCCGACACTTTATGACAACGTTCTGCTTGACTCGCCTAAAGCGCGTCAAGGTATGGTTGGTCATGTGAAATCCACGCAAGCACGCAGGATGCAAACCATGACCTCATATGATCGACGATCTTCCACGGGACGAGGCGGAACGCCTGTTAAGCGTCACCAAATTTGGCGATCCATCAACGGGATGGAGAAGGCGGCAACAAACGGTAAGTTGGGCGAAAGGCGAGTTCGGTGTCACGGACGCCGAAGGCAGGCGCATTCAGGGCATCACGGCTGATCTGTCCGTTCGATACTGCCGCCGACCGCACCTCAAGCAATTCCTGTTCAGCATGTATTACTCTCAACGTCGGGGTAATCGCCGTGCGTATCAGCTCGACGTTTTTCAAAGCGGTCGACGACCAGTGGGTGCTCATCAGCATCCTCACGAACACGTGGGTCGCGACCGTTTGGCGGGCCACGCTGAATGGTCTGCGATCAGTTTGACGAGCGCGCTACTGCTCTTCTGCAAGAAGACCAACTTGACGCTGTCGTGCGTCTTACCCGATCCATCGGTGCCGGAGTCGAAATGAATATCCAGTCGTCCTGCCAGGACATGTGCGCGAAACTCGGCTTCGGCTGTGTGCAACTAGAAGATGAATATCCGCTCATGATGGCTCTCCAAACGCCGTTTGGCTTTTACGGCGGCGACCCATTCGAGATCTACGCAGAATATCTGGGTGATCGCGAGCAGATACGGTTCTTTGATTCAGGGGGAACGCTGTTCCACTGCTTCGCTCGCCAGATCAATTCGTTTCATCTGCGGGACTATCAAGTCGTGAAAGCTGCGATCAAGCAGCCTGATATCAAGGTGACGCAAGAGGGCGAAATTGAAGGCACGTTTGACATTGCCAACACGACGTCGGGATTCGCGAGCTATATAGACGCATTGATGAGCCTGGCCAGATGGGAGTTCGACAACGCGGGCACTGACTTCGCGGTGCGCGAGCCGAGCCTGATCGGCGATACAAGGCTTTATCTCAACGCAATGAAGCCAGATGTCCTGGCCGTCAAGAGCACGCTTAAGGCTGCTGGCGTGTCGGGCCGTCAGTATGGCTTCGACCTGTCGCAGGGTGAAACGCAGATCGACGTGATCTCATGCCATCGTAACGCTTCGTCGTCGGAGCTTTACAAGCTTGTGGACCTGCGGGGCAATGCGCTGACTGCCAACATGCCGATCATTGTGGTGGTGGGCGACCGTTTGCAGCCCGAGCAGGCGGATCGTGAGGTGGCTGTGATCGGCCAGTATGCGCAGGCCTGGCCCATGAGAAAGTTGATTGAGGCGCCGGGTGGCAGTCTGACACTGCATTGAGGTCAGAGCCGGAAGTTGAACCCGGGAAAATTTGTGCAGATGCTCAAAGTTGCCAATCGAGCAACGGCATCGCTTTCTCTATCAGCTTTTCCAACCTCGGCCGATTCAGCCACTCCTCGTACGTGACGAGGTGCGACTTTTCTATATCGGCGTCGAAGATCGCGCTTTGCTGACGGGCGAATTCGCGATCGTAGATATTGAGATTCGCTTCGTCGTTGAGCTTGAACGAGCGGCTATCGAAATTCGTCGAACCCACCGAAACCAGGTAATCGTCCACTACGAGTAGTTTGCAATGGAACATGGTCGGCTGATATTCATGAATTTCGATACCCGCGGCCAGCAGATCTCCCCAACAGGCGCGGGAAGCTTCACGCACCGTATGCGTATCAATGCGTTTTCCCGGCGTCACAATGCGTACTCTCACGCCGCGTCGTGCGGCTTCCACCAGGGCGTTGATCGCAAGGCCGTCGGGGACGAAATACGCGCTGGCCAGATGAATGCTCTGCGTGGCCGCCGTGATCGCCATGAGATACATCAGTTCCATGTCGTCGGCGCCGTGGGTGGGAGAGCTGCTGAACATGTGCGCGACACCATTACTGGCATCGCCTTCAGGCAATGGGGGTATCTCAGGAAAGTACTTGGGACCATGCAGTACATTGCCGGTCGCCTTGATCCAGTTGTCCATGAAGACGGCCTGCATGTGTCCGACTACCGGACCCTCCACCCTGAAATGCGTGTCGCGCCAATGCTTTTCGTCTTGCGCGTGCCCGGTCCATTCCTCCGCAATTCCAACACCGCCGGTGAAACCCACGCGGCCGTCGATGATCAGCAGCTTCCGGTGCGTCCGGTTATTCATTCGCCCAAGTCCGGTCCAGTGTGGCTTGTGATATTGCACGACCTCGGCACCGGCTTGCCGCAATTCGTCGAGATAACGGTGGTCCATTTTCTTGCAGCCCATCCAGTCGAGCAGGATATGGACAGCCACGCCCGAGCGCGCTTTCTCCGACAACGCCGCCGCAAAGCGCGCGCCAATGTCGCCGGACCAGTAGATGAACGTTTCGAAAGTAATGGTCTCTTTGGCGGACTGAATGCCAGCAAGCATGGAAGGGAAGATTTCGTCGCCGTTCAGCAGCACGGCATACCGGTTGCCCGACGTCACGGGCGGCCCCAGCAAGAGGCTCATTGAACGAGTGAATTGAGGGTCGTCGCTGGAATACAGCCGGTCGATGTTGTGCTCGACCTTCTTTTCGCCGCTGACGAAGTTCGCAAGGATCAGGACCACGACGAGCGTGACGACCACCGTAAGCGGTATGGCGAGCAAGAGCATGTCGGATTCCGAGGAGACGAGCTGTAATCAGGAGAGAAGTGGTCGCGTTGCAGGAGCCCGCAAGCTTGGGTATGCGCGGCGGACGGTCCGACACGCTTTGTAGCAAGGGTCGGGCCTTCTATTTATTGCACTGCATTGACGGACCTAAAGGCGTGGACCTGAACCCGTGGATCCAGATCCGGCCGCTTCAGCAATTGCACGACCGAGCTCTTCAAATATCAGCCGAGCGCTTCACGCTGCGGCTTTTTGCAGTGTCGGTAGAGACTCGACTGCGCGGCCCCCGACCTCTCCAAAATCGCTCACTCGTCCACAATCGTGCTGAGATTCACGCGCACGCGCCGCAGCAGCGAGATCAGTTGCGCGCGCTCGTCCGCATCGAGCCCTGCCAACGCTTCAGCGGCAACTGAATCGCCCACCCGGCGTGCTCTGCCCAGCGCGCCTTCAGCTTTTGCCGTCATCCTCACCGTCCGCTCGCGACGGTCATCGGGATTCGAAAAACGTTCGATCCAGCCGCCTTCCTCCATTCGATCGAGCAGGCGACCGGCCGATATCGGCGCGACTTCGAGCAGATCTGCCAGCCGCGCCTGATTCACATCGCCGAAATGGGACAGATAGGCAAGCGCGCGGCATTGCGCTCGCGTGAGATCGAGGGACGATTTCGCGAGTTCGTCGAAGCGCTTGCTGCACAAGCGCCCAACGTCCGAGATCAGAAAACCAAAGCGCTTGTCGAGGTGCGTTTCCATGCACGGATTATACGAAAGAAGCTCGCGCCCATATGCATTCGAGCAGACGAGGGTTTCCCCGGGTTTTTGAGTCCTTGTTCCAATCATCAGCCTGTTTATAATAAGCATGCTTACTATTATAGTAAGCACTCTGATAACTGGATTGGCGCCTGAATGTCCTCTGAATCGATGCCGGCAAGCGCGGTGGTGGCCACGCCGCTCAACCGGCCCATGCTCACGGTCTCGATCATGCTTGCAACGCTGATCCAGACACTCGACAGCACGATCGCCAATGTCGCGCTGCCGCATATGCAGGGCACGCTGTCGGCGTCGCAGGACGAGATCACGTGGGTGCTGACGTCGTACATTGTTGCGGCGGCAATCGCCACGCCACTGACCGGCTGGTTATCCGACCGGCTGAGCACGAAGCGTCTGCTGATCATATCAATTGCGGGTTTCACGGTCGCTTCGGCGCTGTGCGGGTTATCGGAGAGTCTTGCGCAGATTGTCGCGTCCCGATTGCTGCAGGGGATTTTCGGAGCCTCGCTCGTGCCGCTCTCGCAATCAATCCTGCTCGACATCAATCCGCGCGAAAAGCAGGGTCAGGCGATGGCCGTCTGGGGCATGGGCGTGATGGTCGGGCCAATTCTTGGGCCGACACTCGGCGGCTGGCTCACCGACAGCTACAACTGGCGCTGGGTATTTTTCATCAACGTGCCGGTCGGCGCGTTTGCGCTCTTTGGCGTGGTGACTTTCCTGCCGGCGCGAGCGGCGAAGCTCGGGGTCAAATTCGACGCGTTCGGGTTCGCCACGCTGGGTCTGGCGATCGGCGCACTCCAGGCCATGCTCGATCGCGGCGAGCAGCTAGACTGGTTTGGTTCGCTCGAAATCCGCATCGAAGCCATTCTTGCGGGGCTGGCTTTTATCTTTTTTCTCGCGCACACAGCGACCGCCGGCAAGCGTTCATTCTTCAAGTACGAACTGTTGAAGGACCGCAATTTCGCGACCGGCGTGTTTTTCATCTTCATGATTGGCGCGGTGATGTACGCGACCCGTGCGTTGCTGCCGCCAATGCTGCAGAACCTGATGAACTATCCCGTCGCCACGACGGGTCTGGTCACGGCGCCCAGCGGCGCGGGAACCATGGTCGCTATGCTAGTTGCCGGGCGGCTCTTACGACGCATCGACGCGCGTTTGTTGCTGCTCGCCGGCTTTCTCATTTCGGCGTTCGCGCTCTGGCAGATGATGCAATACACGCTCGTGCTGTCGGTGTCGGACATTGTTTGGCCCGGCGTGATCCAGGGTTTTGGCCTGGGTTTCGTCTTTGTGCCGCTGAGCGCGCTGACGTTTTCCACGCTGACGCCCGAACTACGCGCGGACGGCACTGCGACCTACAGCCTGATGCGTAACATTGGCAGCAGTATCGGTATCTCGATCGTGCAGACCATGATGACGCGTGGCACGCAGGTGGCGCATGCCGATCTCGCGGCGAATGTGAACGTATTCAATCCGTCGATGCAGCCCATGCTCGAAAGTGGATCGCAAATGAGTCTGGCGCTGATGGATCAATCGATCAATCAGCAGGCGCAGATGATCGCGTACCTGAACGACTTCAAGCTGATGTTCGTCGCGACCTTGCTGGTGGTACCGCTGCTGCTACTGATCCGGCCGATGCGAAGTGCTGCCAGCGAAACCCTCGCTCACGCGGTCGCGGATTGACGCAATTACTTGATGGACAAATTCGACGAAGCGGACGAATCGCGTGAAAGGTCGCGTTGGGTCAGGTAGATGCGCAGATCGAATTCAATCTGGTGATACCCCGGTTGCATGAACTCGCATAGGCGGTAAAACGCTTTGTTGTGGTCGCTTTCTTTCAAATGCGCGAGTTCATGCACGACGATCATGCGCAAGAATTCCGGTGCCGCCTCCTTGAACAGCGACGCGACCCGAATCTCCTTCTTCGCCTTGAGCTTGCCGCCCTGCACGCGTGATATGGCTGTGTGCAGACCGAGCGCATGACGCAGCACGTCGAGTTTGGCGTCGTACATCACCTTATCGATGGCCGGCGCCACCCGCAGAAACTCCTGCTTCAGATCCGTGGTGTATTGATACAGAGCGCGGTCCGATTGCACGGCGTGGCGGTGCGGATACCGGTCCGCGAGATACACGCCGAGTTTGTCATCGGCGATAAGTTTGCGGACTTTATCCTGAAGGGTTTGCGGATAGGCGCTGAGGTATTTCAGAGGAAGCATGATGGGTCGTGACCGCCAAGTGGTGCCTTCGGCATTATAGGAGCCCGGCTCGGGCATCACGTCACGCACTGGTTAGTTAAGTGAGCTAAGTGCAAATCGAGTTAAGCGCGCTGTCGAGTGCTCCATAAAATGCACACAATCAGCACAAGCTGCAAAGGCAGCCGCACGAGCAATAACCACGATGGAACTTGTGAAAATTGATCTGCGTGTTGATACATGAATACGTTGGCGGGCGTAACGGCAATAGTCAATAACGCCAGCCCAACGCCCGCGGCACTTCGCGTACGTTTGATCATCACGCCGGCCACGCCAAGTAACTCGAAAATGCCGCTCACGATGACGGCCAGGAGCGGGAAGGGGATATAAGGCGGCACGATTTGCACGAAGAGCGGCATGTACAAGAAGTGGCATGCGCCGCCGATCAGGAAATACAAGAATACGAACCACAGTCCGATGCGCTGGCCCACGGACATTCTTCTAGCCGATGAAAATCTGAGTGAAGACATGGGTGAGCGAGCGCCGTGTGATTGAATCTGATTTGATGACAGCGCGAACCTTGCGCCAGGCTTGTAGATATTGGAACAAGCGAACATCCGGCGACTTGACAGGATGACCTGAAAAAATCAATGACCCAAAACGAAAAACCGCCCAGCAAGCTGGGCGGTTTTTTATCAATTCTGGTCGGGGTGAGAGGATTCGAACCTCCGGCCTCTACGTCCCGAACGTAGCGCTCTACCAGGCTAAGCTACACCCCGAATGTTCACTCTGAGACGGTTCGTTTCCTTTTCAGGACTGTCTTGCCGCCGAGTAAGAACATAATTCTAGCAGGCTCTCTTTAAAAATGGAATCTGGAAACGAAGAAATTGCATTCGCTGCCGCCTGTGCTTCCTGACGTGCACATTTCAGCGTGTGATCCAGCGCGCCCGATGTCGTGATGGCTTCGAAGATGGTGTCGAATTTATCGGTGCCACCTTGTTCGATCGCCTCGCGCGCAAGCGCTGCCTGTTCGGCCGAACCATGCTCCATCAGATAGATGAGGGGCAGCGTGGGTTTGCCTTCGCGCAGATCATCGCCCGCGTTTTTACCCATCGACTCCGCCGTGCCGGTGTAGTCGAGCCAGTCGTCCATGATCTGGAACGCGGTGCCAATGCGCCGGCCAAACTCCGCCGCCGCCGCTTCCGTCCGGGCATCCGACCCCGACAAAACCGCGCCCAGTTGTGCCGCTGCTTCAAAAAGCTTTGCTGTCTTGTAGCGGATCACCTGCATGTAACGTGCTTCGTCCACGTCCGGGTCGTGCATGTTGAGCAACTGCAGCACTTCGCCTTCCGAGATCACGTTGGTCGCAACCGACAGGATCTCCATCACGCGCATCTTGCCCACCCCGACCATCATTTCGAAGGAGCGCGAGTACAAAAAGTCGCCGACGAGCACGCTCGCCGCATTGCCGAACAGCGCGTTCGCGGTCTTGCGGCCGCGCCGGAGATCGGATTCATCGACAACGTCATCGTGCAGCAGCGTGGCCGTATGAATGAACTCGACGACTGCGGCCAGCTCATGCCGGTGCCCGGTGGTGTCGCCGAGCGCGCCTGCGACCAGCAGCAGCAACGCGGGCCGGAGCCGTTTGCCGCCGGCCCCGATGATGTACTCGGAAATCTGGTTGATCAGCATCACTTCGGACGCCAGGCGCTGCCGGATGACGCGATTGACCTGCTGCATGTCCTCGGCGATAGGCTCGAGCACGTTGGCGGCGTTTGGGGAGGAAATGGCAGTGGACGACATGATCGGCAATTAGGGTAGTGCCGCGAATTATAAGGCGAATCGGCCGATAGCCGCCTCTAAAGACGCCGCGGATGAACCGCGCGGGGCGCTGCGACAAGCCTGATGGGCGGCGTCAGGCGGCAAAATCGCAATAATGATGCGTGCAAGGTCCGTGTACGTTGCTCTGTCCGGGCTGCGGCGCCCCGGTTTTCGCGATGCACAAGGGTTTTGACGGAGAGTCTAACTCTCTGTATAATCACGCGTTTTCGCGCACGGTGTGCGGAAAAATGAATTCAGAGTGAGGTTCTCAATGTACGCGGTCATAAAAACCGGTGGCAAGCAGTATAAGGTTGCTGTCGGCGAAAAA
>NZ_JAQGMM010000576.1 GCF_028292365.1 Caballeronia sp. | reverse complement strand
CATGCCGTGCTCGGCACCATTACATTGACAGTCGTCGCGGCCGTTGCCCAAACCATTTTCGGACTGGTGGTCATGACGGCAGGTTTTGGTGCACTCATCAAATGGCTGCCCGACGTTCATGTGCGCTTCAAAAACGCCCTTGTCGGCGGTGCGGTAGCGGCGGTGTTGTTTTCTGTGGGAAGACATCTGTTCGGGCTTTATCTAGCACACGCTGGGACCGCGGGTTCCTTCGGAGCGGCAGGGTCTCTGGCCGTCCTCATGATGTGGCTGTACTTCTCAGCCGCAGTGTTTCTCATCGGCGCGGAAGTGACCGCGATACTTGAGCCATCTCGTCAACCGAAGGCACCGGGTGTTCACCAGCAATAGCACAAGCGAGCGCCGCACCCGAGTTTTCGTTCGATTATAGGCAGCGCGTTGCGCGGATGATGGCGCGCTCCAAGGCGGCGCCGGGCAGCCAATTATTAGCGGCCATTTCAGATTTCGCGAATATCAGGCGGAGCGGGCTCGATAAAAACTCAAGAAGGGCGGCGGGGGCTGTCCGCCGGACCTTCGGCATAAACTCGAGTGAGTGCCTATGGGAGATGCGATGGACTCCAGTGGCGGTCAGTCATGGAACAATGACGTCGGTGGCGCATTGGCCTCTGCCTTGGCTAGCGGAAGCCTTCTCGTTGCCGTGTATGGTGCGGACGACACGTTGCGTTATGCGAGCGCGGCATTCAGACAACTGTTTCAACTGGACAGTGTCGATGCCACGATGACGTTTGACGACCTCATCAGGAGGGGAGCGTCGCGTAATTGCGGTCCCCGAATTGACTGCGGCGATGTCGCGGCCTTCATCGTGGAAACGCAGACACGAAGGCGGCATCAACCCGGGCAGCGCTGCTTTGCCACCGACACGCTGGACGGACGGTGGTATTGGATGACCGAGACGTTGCTTGAGAGCGGTTGGATTATCGTTTTCGGCTCGGAAATTTCACCACTTAAGCATTCAGAGCTTGCGTTGACAAAAGCGCACAGCGAGGCGTTGTACGAGGCACGTACCGATTTTCTGACGGGTTTGCCTAACCGTCGGCATGTTCTTTCATATCTCGATATTGTTATTTCCACGTTGCCGGCTCTCCAGAGTGCCCAGACACCACTATCCATTGCGCTGGCGGACCTGGACCGGTTCAAGTCAATTAATGATGGTTTCGGCCATCTCGCCGGAGACGATGTCTTACGGGATTTCGCGCACCTTGCGCGAACGACAACGAGACGTTCGGACGTTATCGGGCGGGTCGGTGGAGAAGAGTTTCTGGTGGTCATGCCGGGCACTACCCCGGAGGAAGCAAAAGCTGTCCTCGAAAGAATGAGGAGCGCAGCTGAGGCGCGGGTGGTTCCGGTAACGGCGGGGCGCGAGGTGCGCTACACGCTGTCGGTCGGCATCACTGAGGTGTCGCTTGCGGATTCGGTCGACGATGCGTTCGGTCGTGCCGACGCGGCGTTGTTTAGGGCAAAGAAACTTGGGCGTAACCGCGTCTCCGTCGACGGTGTGGATGACGCGTGAAGGAGCTTAAGGCCCCGGTTGTCCGCGACCGTCCGACGCCATTCAGGCGAAGTTATGCAGTCCACGGCCGGCGTGAAGCGGGCTATCGCTGATTCATCGACGTGAGCGCCAGCTGCGCGTTGCATGTCGTTCATCGCAATCAGCCAGGACTGCCGGCGCTCTGGCAGCCGACAGCGCGTCCTTTCCGTCATTCAAACTGTAAGGAAACAAAGTTACATTGCGCGCCGATGAAAACCAAAGATGAGAATGGCATGAAACAAGAAACGCAATTTGCGGAGGAGAAGCGGATGGAGACGTTTTCGTCGACGTCCACCCCGGGATACGCAAGCAATCATCCCGTCACCCGAGCTTTTGACACCTTTGCGAGCGCAGTGACGAGGTGGGCTGGCTCGCCGGTCGCTTTCGGCCTCGCGGTGATTTCGATTGTCGCGTGGCTCGTATCCGGTCCCATCTTTCATTATTCAGAGGGCTGGCAGCTCATTATCAACACGGGGACCACCATCGTCACGTTCCTGATGGTTTTCCTTATCCAACAAAGCGCGAACAAAGACAGCGTCGCGCTACACCTCAAATTGAACGAGCTGCTGGCATCGCACCGCGGGGCTAGCAACAAACTCATTGGCATCGAAGATGCGTCCGAGGAAGAGCTGCGTAAGATTGCTGCGGCCTATCTCAAACTCGCGTCTGAAAAAGACGACGGCAAACACACGGCAGACGTCGAACGCTGCGTCGCCGATGCACAGGACAAGCCTTCGCGCACATGAAGCGTTGTTGGGCCAGGGTAGATAACCTTAGCGCCCACTTTGTCACCCGCGACGGCCTTTGAGCGGTAGCTTGCTTAAAACCAGGTGTGGCTCCTGGATCGGGCTGCCAACCGTCGGCTCTCGGCAGCACTAGCCCTGCTGATACCCTTAGGTCTTCGCGATTGACGCGCTCCTTCGAGGTCGAAACACCGAGTTCCTGTCCCCTTGTTGGATGCGCGCGGCGTCAAGCTGGCCGTCTTGAATAAAGGACGAGGTCACCGGGCAGTTCTTTCTGCGCATGGATTTCGAGGTTCCGGCGGGGTCTTTCCCGTCCGACGCGGGAACGGTGGGCGTCATGTGCGGCGTGCACTGTTGAGCGCACTCAAAGAAGAAATGCCGCGGCATCAGGTAGCCCACGCATGGGGAGTCTGCTGAGGTGTCACAAGCGCGATGGAGCGTTTTTGAGCGGCAGGCGCACGGGGGCTGGGTAAGCGCGGGTTGCGTTTTTGCACCCCATCAGCCTTATTGCCACGCAGTCCAACAAAGATGCGTGCAAATTCTAAAATTAGGGTTTATACTTACTTCGTCTCCTCCATGTCTGCACTGATATGGATTGTGCCCGCCATCAGAGCGGGCTTTTTTTCGTCCTCGATCTCATGACAACCGTGGATCGGTTTTTGCGAGTCGTTTGATGCAGCCCAATTCAGGCGCATAACCGAATATGGAGGTTCGCGATGAACAAGGATCAAGTGAAGGGCACCGCTGAGAAGGTCAAGGGCAAGGTTAATGAAGCGGTGGGCAACGCCACGGACGATCCGGCGCAAAAAGCCAAAGGCCAAGTGCAGCAAGGCGTTGGCGAAGCGCAAAAGCAGTATGGCGATCTGAAGGACGATGCGAAGAAGCGCAAGCCCTGACAATCGTAGGCATTGACTAAGAGAACGCCGACGCTGCCGACGTTCTCAAACTTGACTAGCGAAGTGGGCATCACACCACAAATGTAAGTATAAGTAAGCGCTGTGTGGGGTCTCCCACATAGCGATGCGCTACTCACCAACTAATATGGTCTCGCTGACCGACAAAAAGCGCCCAACGATAAAACTATAATTCAGAGGCAACAGGTCAGTTACGAGAGAAACATCATCGAGGCGGTAACGGGGGTTTCCACCTTGATTTGAAGGCCCGGCATTCGTGTCCAGGCCTTTTTCCCTTCAGTACTTGCCGATGTTTCATATCTCCATCTCGCGCTTCGTCGCAATTTCCAAAGCGAATGTTTTCGTGCTACCCAGTGTCATCGACCGGCCCTGAATCCCGCGCGGCGAAGAGCATCTAATCTACCGACATCGTTCCTCCAAGCATCGCGATTGCCGGCGTCATTCCTCCTGGCATCATGACCGGTCTAGAATAACGGCGTCTAATGAGTTCCATCAACAGGTCGCCGATCACCAAAAAAAGGCCGACGCGATCCTGTCGCAGAGCGGGATCGACGTTTATCAGCAGGTCATGCGTTCGGGCGGACGGTAGGAGACGCATCGATATCCAATCGCGCAGTCATTAACTTGGGACCGTCGTGAATAAGCTCCCCTATTTCGTTGCAATTGGCGCGTCCGGGGCAGAAGGATTGAGCGATATCGTCAGCCTTCTCAACCTATGGCCGAAAGAGGTGAACGCCGTCCTCATAGTCGTCCTGCACCGCTCAAGCGAAAAACCAAGTAGCCTGATAGAAGTTTTGCTGAGACAGTGCCGAGGAATGGCGCTCGACGTCGCCCACGCCGGGCAACGGCTCGTGCCTGGCACGACGTATATCGGGCCGCCCGATCGGCCCCTGACCGTCTTGGATGATGGATCTGCATATCTGATTGATGGCAGCCGCGAACGGCTTAGGAACCAAACGATTGACGTGCTGTTCGAGTCGATCGCAGCAAACATCGGAAAACGCTCGGTCGGGATCGTCCTCTCGGGCTCGCTCCACGATGGCTCTCGAGGGCTCGCCGCGATACATCATGCAGGCGGACTGACATTCGTTGGATCCAGAAGGCAAGCCGTTGGGAATGCAACAAAACGCAATTGACTTCGACGGACCCATAATGTTCGTCGGGAGCGCGGTGGATATCACCCAGGTGCCAGGAAACATACTTCCCATCGACCGATGGATACGATGAAAACCAAAATGAACCGCCGCTTGATATATCGTAACGCGCCAATCCACGCAGACAATCGGTATTGAAAGCCTCCCCGCGACAACACGGTCAAACGCTAATGACCCAGTTCGCGGAAACTCAAGGCAGAGACGCACTGTCCACGACCGCAATCTGTGAAAAGCCTCAACGGAGGGCATGGCGCTTGCTGGAAATGAACATCCATTTCCAGAGGAGAGTCAAATGTCTGGGTCCATAAGCCAGGCGGGATTGTCAAAACATCCGGCATCTATAAAGTCGTGAAAGAACGCGACGGTGCGGCTGCTTTCGAAGTAACGTGCGTTGAGGGCGAACATTTTCCGCCCACGCGAAGTGGAAAGGGTGCCCATTACGAACTCGTGCATGCGGCTACCCATTCGCACAAGCACGAGGAACTCGGTTCCAAAGACTCCTAAGTGTGTGCCGTGAGACTGTAATGCGGCATGCCTTCCCGTCTGCCACCGATGCTAGCGCGCACAAAACTCAAGCTTCAAGGAGATCGCAAGGCTATGGATCTCGACAGCGTGAAAGCAAAGCTGGCTTCCCTGCTTTGCGATAAACCGCGCGGCAGCACTGCTGATATCACTGAGGAAACCGTCGTCTGCTGGAACGGCGAGCGATTGCTCAGAATTCACCTTTGCGCCGATCATCCCGGCTTCGACGACATGTTCGACCTCGACCATGACTTCTGCGGAGGCGTGAACGAGCATTTAGAGGAGTGGTTTGCGGACCCACGCTTTTCGCAGCGCCCCGACCTACTCGAATGGTTGCACCACTCGGGCTTGCCCGGCATCCCCAGAGCAGAGGCTTAATCTTCATGGCCGGGCGCTGGAATTCCCCGAGCCGAAAGGCGCCCAAGCGGGCCGTGGAAGATCCGCCCGGCACGATGCCGTCACTCATCGAACCGCAACTCGCGACGCTTGCTAGCCGCGCGCCGACCGAAGGTGAATGGTCCTATGAGATAAAGTTCGACGGCTATCGGATGTTGTGTCGAATCGAGAACGGGACATCTCGAATTTTTACCCGCAACGGGCATGATTGGTCCGACCGCTTGCCCAAACTCCTCGTGGCACTTAATAGGCTCCCCGTCGATGATGCGTGGCTGGACACCGAGGCCGTCGTGCTCAATTCCGCGGGCATGCCCGACTTTAACGCGCGTCAAAACGCGTTCGATCGACGGAGCACTTCGGAAATCCTGCTTTTCGTATTCGATCTGATGTACCTCGATGGCACCGATCTGCGCGAGCAGCCACTTCATGCGCGCCGTGCCATCCTGTCGGATCTGATGGGTGAGGTCCATAGCGAGCTGCTGCGATACTCGGAAGATTTTGCGCAAGACCCCGCCTCACTGGTCGTGTCCGCTTGCAAGATGCAGCTCGAGGGCGTCATAGGCAAGCGCGCCGGCGCTCCCTATCGCTCAGGTCGATCCACGGATTGGATCAAACTCAAATGCCGTCTGCGCCAGGAATTTGTCGTCGCTGGCTTTACCCGGCCTAAGGGCGCGAAATCAGGAGTTCGGTCGCTCATGCTGGGCATCTATGAACCGGATGGATCATTGCGGTTCGCCGGCACGGCGAAGCAAAACCTCCGGCCCTCGCAGCTTTCCTCTCTTCAGAGAAAGGCGAAGGTACTCGTACGCAAGACGAGCGCTTTTTATAATCCGCCGCCGCCGGACAAGGATCGGGACTACGTCTGGCTGGAGCCGCTCCTTGTCGCTGAAATATCGTTCCTGGAATGGACACCCGGTGGAGAAGTGCGCCAGCCGATCTTTCCGGGGATGCGGGAGGATAAGCCCGCGGAGGCCGTTACGGAAGAACCGGTGGTCGACGTCGAGAACGGCGAGCCAGTCGAGGCGCAAACAGGATCGACCCGCGTTCAACCTGGTCGGCGTGGCAACGTGACGCTTTCTGGGCAAAAGATATCCAACGCCGAACGCGTCATCGATCGGACCACGGGCCTGAAGAAGATTGACCTCGTGCGCTACTACGATGAGATAGCCGAATGGGCGTTGCCGTATCTGCAAGATCGGCCGGTGTCGCTGGAACGTGCACCTGATGGGATAGAGGGCGAGCTTTTTTTCAGAAGCACGAGGAAAGATCGCGCATTCCCGGCATT
>NZ_JAQGMM010000564.1 GCF_028292365.1 Caballeronia sp. | reverse complement strand
ACGGGCGCTGAAACCTGGGTGCGAATTCATGCGGATCCGGTTGCTTTGACGATCGATTACGAAGTAGGCGGCAATGAAGACGGCCTGCGATTTCGCAATGCCGCACGCGTCTTCGATGGCCCGACGTTAGGGCATCCCGAAGGCACCGCCCTCGTTACGCTGTTCACATGGCGGCTCGCCACGCAATCCGACGACGCGTGGGCGCAAATCTGTTCGACGCACGAAACCGAGATGTTCCTGATCCGGGCGTTGCTTGAATCGGGCCGTGACTGCGACGCCGCGTCGGCATGAAAGCGATCCAGTATTCGCGATACGGATCACCCGATGTCCTCGAACTCGTCACGCTCGACGACCCCGTAGCTGGACCGAATGAAGTCCGTGTTCGCCTGAAGGCCGCGGGGGTATCGCCGATCGATGCAAAGCTGCGCTCCGGCGCGTTGCAGGCGCATTTCTCGTTGACGTTCCCGAAGATTCCGGGACGTGACGGCGTAGGTGTCATTGATCAAATCGGCGAGGGGGTGGTAGGGCTTTTCATAGGCGATGAAGTGTGCGTGGCGGCCGATCCGACACGCAGCGGAACCTACGCCGAAGCGATCGTTTGTGCATCGTCACGCGTGGTCAAGAAGCCGCCCAACCTCTCGACCTCACACGCCGCCGCATTGCTTCAGCCCGGTGTCAGCGCATGGATCTCGATGTGCCGGACCGCGATGCTCTCAGAAGGCATGAGCGTGCTGATTCACGGCGGCGCGGGCGCGGTCGGCTGCCAGATGATCCAGCTCGCGCGTCATCTCCGGCTCAACGTGACAACAACCTGCCGCGCGCAGAATATCGACTACGTGCTGGGCCTTGGCGCGCATCGGGCGGTGGCCTACGACTGCTATGACTATGGGGATGACTATCGGGATGACTTCAGCTTGCTGCGTCATATCGATGTCGTGTTCGACCTGATTGGTGGCGAGACACACGCGCGGTCATATCAGGTGCTGAAGGCGGGCGGTCAGCTCGTCTACCTGAGCGCAACGCCATTTGAAAACCAGGCCGAAAAATACGGCGTCAGCGTCACGCGCGCGATGATCTCGGACGCGCCGGAAGCGCTCCATGCCGTCGCACAGCTCGCCGGCGAAGGCGTGCTCATGCCCGGAGTGATGGCCACGCTTCCACTCGCCGCCGCAGCCGACGCACATCGCCAGTTTGAAGCGGGTCAGATCACCCGCGGCCGGATCGTGCTGAACATGGAGGACGGAAGTTGAAAACGCTTGACGCCCAATTTTGAACCCAATAATCTGAATTCAGAATTTCGTAAACGCAGTTTCAGGTCAGGCGAATGATCGAGCGTCGACCCGCGCGTTCCAACCCGCTTTGAAGAAGTCCTCGCCACTATACGATGCAAAAAATTCCCGATGTTCGCCCGGTGTCCCAGTCGATGCAATCAGCCTTCGCAGAAAAACGCGCGTTGTCGTGCGTGTGGTTTGCAATGGGCAGCACGCCGATCGTCGAGATCGGCATGACGGCCGGGCCAGATCTGATCGTGATTGACCGGCAGCATGGGCTGTGGGAACGCACCGCGCTCGAAGCGGTGATCGGTCAGGTGCGGTATCAGGTTCCGGTGATCGTGCGCGTGGGTGAGAACTCGGCTCAGGCGATTGCCGAAGCGCTGGACGCCGGCGCGGCGTCGGTACTGGTCCCGCTAATCGAATCCGCCGATGAAGCCCGCCGCGCCGTTTCCTTCGGCCGCTATCCGCCCTTCGGACAGCGCTCGGCAGGCGGCGTCAGGCCGTTGATTGCCGGCATCGCAGCAATGAAAACCGATGGCGAACGCATCTCGATTGGCGTCATGATCGAGACGGTTGCGGGCGTGGAGCAAGTCGAAGCGATCGCGGCCGTTGAAGGGCTGGGCTATCTGTTTATCGGCACCGGCGATCTGTCCTTGTCGCGGGGCGAAGTCGCGCCTGACGTGATCGAACAGGACTGCGCCCGCATTTTGCAAGCGGCCCGTGCCAACCATCTACCGTGCGGCATTTACACCGGTTCGACACAGGACGCGCTTGCTGCTCGCGCGCTCGGTTTTGATTTCGTGGTGGCTGCAAGCGACATCGACGTGGTGCGCGCCGGCTTCGAACAAGCCGTCGCAGCCCTTAAAGGCTGAGCCGATCATGACGTCATCTTCGAACAGCTTTGTCGAACGACTGGTGGCCGAACTGGGCGCCGACGTAGTGACGCCCGGCACCGATCTCGGCACGCGGCGGGTACGGGACTGGAGTGGCACGCCGGGCGCGGAACCCATCGCGTTGATCCGGCCGCGCTCGACGCAAGAGGTATCGCGGGCGCTCGCGTTTTGCCACGCCAACCAGCAAGCGGTCGTCACGCAGGGTGGTTTGACCGGCCTCGCGGGCGGCGCCAACCTGTTCGGCGGAGAAGTGGCGCTGAGCCTGGAACGGATGAGCGCGATTGAAGAAGTCGATACCGTCTCCGGCACGATCACCGTGCAGGCGGGCGCGGTGCTGCAACGCGTGCAGGAAGCCGCCGATGCTGCGGGCATGATGTTTCCGCTCGATCTCGGCGCGCGTGGCAGTTGCACGATTGGCGGCAACCTCGCGACCAACGCGGGTGGCAATCGCGTCATCAAATACGGCATGGCGCGTGATCATGTGCTGGGTCTGGAAACGGTTCTCGCCGACGGCACCGTGGTCAGTGATCTCCACAAGATGATCAAGAACAACAGCGGTTATGACCTGAAGAATCTGCTGATCGGCAGCGAAGGCACGCTAGGGGTTATCACGCGAGCGGTCATGCGGCTTGCGCCGAGGCCGGCGGGGATAGCGACGGCGTGGTGCGGACTGCCTGACTTCGCGGCCGTCACGCGTTTGCTGCAGCATGCCCGCGCGCGGATGTCGGGCGGCGTGTCGGCGTTCGAAGTGATGTGGCCGAGTTACTACGACTACGTGCTTGAGAACATCAAGACCGTGCGCGCGCCGCTCGACACTCCGCATGCGTTCTATGTGCTACTGGAAAGCATGGGTTCAGATGCGACAAGACAGGCCGAAGAGTTCGAAGCCATGCTTGGCGAGATGCTCGATGCCGGCGTGATCGAGAATGCCACGCTCGCCAGTTCCGCGGCCGATGCCACCCGTTTCTGGGCCGTCCGCGACGCGCCCGCTGAATTCCCGATTCTTCTGCCGGGTCTCATCGCCTTCGACATCAGCTTTGCGATTGCCGATATCGGCCAGGTTGCCGAGCAATGCGAAGCCATGCTGCATGCGCGCTGGCCCGATATGCGCACGCTGGTGTACGGCCATCTCGGCGACGGCAACCTGCACGTCATCGCACATCTGAAGAATGCGCCGCCCGATCTCCACGAACACGTCGATGCCGCAGTCTACGAACTCACGCGCGAATGGCATGGCGCGGTGTCCGCAGAACACGGAATAGGGGGGAAGAAGCGCGCGTATCTGGGCTACACCCGCGATGCCGGCGCGCTCGGTGCAATGCGTGCGATCAAGCGCGCCCTCGATCCCTCAAACCTGCTCAATCCCGGCAAGGTGCTTGTTGTTGACCCTGAGTCCGGTAAGTCGAGCCCCTCTGGAGCGCTGTGATGCTGCGGCTGATCTCTACCGTTCTCTCGCGCCGGCTGATTGCCGCGATCCCCACGCTGCTGATGCTATCGCTGATCGTGTTCGTCGTGCTGCGCCTCATCCCGGCCGACCCGCTCGCGATGATGCTGCCGCCCAACGCCACGCCCGCCGATGCCGCTTTATTGCGCCATCAGCTCGGCCTCGATAAACCCATCCCCAGCCAGTTCCTGATCTGGCTCGTGAATGCGCTGCACGGCAACCTGGGAGCATCGATTTCGTTCCAGCAACCGGTCGCCACGCTGATCGGCTCGACCCTGCCCGCCACGCTCGAACTCTGTCTCTCGGCGCTCGTCATCTCGCTGATCATCAGCGTGCCGGGCGGCGTATTTGCCTACGCCGTCACCGACCGGCGCGGCGAGTTGCCGGTCAGCTTCGCCGTGGTGCTGATGCAGTCCGTGCCGTCGTTCCTGTGGGCCTTGTTGCTGATCGCGCTGCTTGGCGTGTATGTACCTGTATTGCCGTTTTCCGGCCGCGTAGGCGATGGTATTCCGATGCCGCATTTAACCGGCTTCCTGCTGATCGACTTTTTGGTCAAGGGAGAATTCAGCGACTGGCTGAGCGCGGCGAGTCATCTCGTGCTGCCGTCGTTTGCGCTGGCGTTCGGCTTTGCGCCGCTCGTGATCCGCGTGCTGCGATCGAGCCTGCTGGATCAGCGTAACGAATCGTATGTAGGCGTGGCGCGGTTGCGCGGGGTCTCGGAGAGCCGGATCTTGTGGCGTCACATGCTGAAGAACGCGGCGTTGCCCGCGTTGACCATGATCGGCGTGCAGTTCGGTTTCCTGTTCGGCGGTGCGTTGCTCGTCGAGATGATTTTTTCGTTTCCGGGCGTGGGCAATCTGATGGTGCAGGCGGTGCGCAACAACGACCTGGTGTTGATTCAGGGCATCGCGATCGTGTTCTGCGCGCTGATGCTGGTGATCAACGCGATAGTCGACACGCTGTACGTGATCATGAATCCGCGCCTGCGCAAAACAGCCTGAGCACACACGACATGTCCACGACCCCGTTGAGTTCGAAGCACAGCTCGAAGCACAGTTCAAGGCACGATATGAAGGCTGACATGCTGCACGAATCCACTTCAGCCGATCCTTCGCCGGAAGCCGCCGCGCCGGTGGCGCCCGTGGTCGGCAAATCGGCGCGCGCGCGCCGCAGACCTGCCGTCAACCTGTGGCTCGGCGGCGCGATCGTGCTGGGCGTATTGTTCTGCGCCGTGTTTGCGCCGTGGCTCGCGCCGCATAACCCGCTCGACCAGGATCTGCTGCACATGTTGTCGCCGCCCGCGTGGATGGCCGGCGGCGACGCCGCATTTCCGCTCGGTACGGACAGCCTGGGCCGTGACGTGTTATCGCGCTTGTTATACGGCAGCCGTATCGCGCTGACGGTCGCGGTGATTGCCGCGTTCGGCGCGGGTATTGTCGGCAGCGTGCTGGCGATTCTCGCCGGCTATTTCGGTGGCTGGGTCGATCGCAGCATCAGTTATCTGGTGGACCTGTGGATGTCGTTTCCGCCGGTCGTGTTGTCACTCGTGCTGATGGTGAGTCTCGGCGTGGGTATTGAGAACGTGATCCTGTCGATCGTGCTGGTGGACTGGACGCGTTTTTGCCGCGTCGTCCGCTCCGAGGTGATGGTCGTGCGCCAGCGCGACTATGTGCTCGCCGCTCAACTCCTCAATTTCTCGCATCTGCGGATCATGCTGCGCGAAATATTGCCTGCTGCGCTGCCGCTGATGATCACGCTGTTCTCGCTCGAAATGGGCGTGGCGATCACGGTGGAGGCGCTGCTGAGTTTCATCGGCTTGAGCGTGCCGGCCAATGTGACCGCGTGGGGCGTGATGATCGCGGACGCACGCGTGACCATGCATGACTCATTGTCCGGGCTCTTGTTTCCGGTGCTTGCTATCGTGATTACGGTGCTTGGCTGCAACCTTCTTGGCGACGGCCTGCGTGTCGCGCTCGATCCCCGCATGCGCAGCAAGGGAGAATGATAATGGCGACACCAACCACTGAAACGGTGCTGCAACTGGATGGCGTGACGCTGACCGCGAAGCTGGGCGGCGTGCCCGTTGCGGCGCTGCGGGATTTGAAGCTATCGATAGGACGAGGTCGCGTGCTGGGTGTGGTCGGTGAATCGGGCGCGGGGAAAAGCATGCTGGCACGGTTGATTTCAGGCTTGCTGCCAAGCGGTTTCACGGTGACGAGCGGCAGCATGCACTTCGCCGGACAGGACATGCTTGCCATGTCGCAATCCAAACGCCGCGAACTTCTCGGCCGGAAAATTGCCTTCATCCCGCAGGAACCGCTGACCGCGCTGAACCCGCTATGGACCATCGCTGATACCTTCAACGAACATCTCGCGCGCATCGGCGTGCCGTCGAACGAACGCTGGGAAACGGCTCGCAAGGCGCTCGAATCGGTGCAACTGCCGGTGCCCGCGGACATGCTCAAGCGCTATCCGCATCAGCTCTCAGGCGGGCAATGCCAGCGCGTGCTGATTGCGATGGCCTTCGCGAGCAACCCGGCGCTGCTGATTGCCGACGAACCCACGACCGCGCTCGATGTTGTCACGCAAACCCGCGTGATGCGCATGCTCGCCGAACAGCAGCGCGTGCATTCGACCGCGGTGCTGCTGATCACGCACGATCTGCGGCTGGCGGCCCATGTCTGCGATGACGTTGCCGTGATGTATGCCGGCGATCTGGTGGAGTACGGCCCGGCCCGCGATGTCCTCGATGAACCGCGTCACCCCTACACGCGTGCGTTGAAATACGCGACGCCTGATCTCACCGGTCCGCGGCGCCGCTTGCCGGTACTCGCTCAGCAGATGCC
>NZ_JAQGMM010000561.1 GCF_028292365.1 Caballeronia sp. | reverse complement strand
GGCGCCATTGCGCTGGCGGTCGGCCTCGACCATCCGAACAGTGTCAGCCGGCTGGCGTTGATCGCCCCGCTGACGCATCTGGTCGATGCGAGTCAGGCCTTTGGCGGCCTGCTGATTCGATCCCCGTTGGTCCGGCGGATCGTATCTTTCACGGTGGCCACTCCGTTCGCGATCAAGGGCAGTCGCGCGATCCTGGATATCGTGTTTGGTCCCGATCCTGTTCCCAACGATTTCGGCGTCAAAGGAGGTGGGTTGCTTGGCTTGAGGCCCCGCAGTTTCTATGCGGCGTCGTCCGACCTGATGGCAGTCGCCAGCGAACTCCCGGCCATGGAAAACCGGTATGCAGATTTGCGCATGCCCGTAGACGTGCTCTACGGACGCGAAGACGGGATATTGGATTGGCGGAGTCATGGTGAGGCACTCAAGCGAAAGCTGGATACGACAAATTTGCGATTGGTCGACGGTGGTCATATGCTGCCGGTGACCGCCCCTTCAGTGACCATGGAGTGGCTCCAGACGGTTGCAGACGAACTGCGGACGACACCTGCTTCCCCAGTCGCCCAATAGTCGCCAGGTTGAGCTTACGGATGACGACATGACCCGCGAACGGCTCACCCGCGAGCAAGCCCGAGAACAAACGCGCCAACATCTGCTTGACGCTTCTCAAATCATTTTCACGAAGAAAGGGTTCGTCGCGGGAAGCGTTGAAGAAATTGTATTGGCCGCAGGTTATACGCGTGGCGCGTTCTATTCGAATTTTCGCAGCAAGCAGGAATTGCTGATTGAACTTCTCAAACGCGATCATCTTGCCGTGCAAGCCGGCTTGCACGGCATCATGCAAGGACAAGTCACACGTGAGGATCTGGAAGACCGCGCACTGCTTTTTTACAGCCACTTGTACCGCGACAATAAAAACTTCCTGCTATGGGTCGAAGCGCAACTGCTTGCATCGCGCGATGCTGAGTTCCGCGTGATCTTCAACGCCTTCCTGCATGAAAAGCTCGAGCAAATGACCGTGTATATCCGCGAGTTTTCAGTGCGTGCAGGTACGCCGTTACCCGCTGAAACACTCGCGCTTGGATTAATGGCGTTATGCAACGGCGTGCGGTTCTTCTATTCGATCAACCCGCAGGCCGTGACGGGAGAACTGGCCGAGTCCGTGCTGGCGCACTTCTTCTCGCGCGTCGTGTTCGGACGCGGCATGCAGGTCATTGAACGGTCTACGCCGGTGCGTCTCGCCAACCAGTGATGCCGTTGTCGGGCCTGGGAGATTCACGCCCTTGCACGAGCCGGGTCACGATCAATGGCGTCCGAGGACGGGAGGCGAGCGCGTGGTACACCTTTGATCATGTCGACGGCCTTTTCGGAAATGCATGCACTTGATTGCATCCGATTCATCAGTACACCAAACATCGTCTATTCAGTCTTCACCTTGTCCAGCAACAAACCGTCTATGCGTTCCCTGTTTTCATCGCCCCAGGCACAGAGAGGCATGAGCGCTTTCGCCAGCGTCTTGCCGAACTCCGTCATTTCATAATCGACCCTTGGCGGCACCTCATGGTAGTCACGCCGCACGATAATGCCATCCTCAGCCAACTCGCGAACCTGCTGGATCAGGACCTTTTCGCTGATGCCGGCGACAAGACGCCTTAATTCGCCGAACCGGCGCGGCCCACTGTTCAGATGAAACAGCACGATCGGCTTCCACTTCCCTCCGATAACCGAAAGGGCTACCTCGAGTCCGCAACTAAACGCCCGGTTTTCCATAAAAAGAATCCCCACACATACCTTTAGGTAGGTACTAGCCTAACAGAATGTACCCGACCATAATGAATCTTCGAACTCGACCAGGAGATTTTCAGATGGGTAAGCTCAGCGGAAAAGTGGCAGTGGTAACGGGTGCAAATAGCGGCATTGGCCTCGCGACAGCAAAGCGTTTTGCGGAGGAAGGTGCGCGCGTTTTCATGAGCGGCCGACGTCAAAAGGAACTCGATGCGGCCGTTGCCGAGGTGGGCGAAAATGCGCGCGGCATTCAGGGTGATGTGTCCAGCCTCGCCGACCTGGACCGCCTTTTTGCGATCGTAAAAGATGAAGCAGGAACGATCGATGTCCTGTTCGCCAACGCCGGCGGTGGCGAATTTGCCGCGCTCGGGGAAATCACGGAAGAGCACTTCGATAAAACCTTCGCGACCAATGTAAAAGGCACGCTATTCACGGTGCAGAAGGCGCTCCCGCTGCTCAAGGACGGCGCCTCGGTCATCCTCACCGGCTCGACTACCGAGGTCACTGGCACGCCGTCATTCAGCGTCTACAGCGCGAGCAAGGCAGCGATCCGCAATTTCGCGCGAAGCTGGATCCTCGATCTCGCGCCACGCAAGATCCGCGTCAATGTGCTTGTTCCGGGCGCAACCTCTACACCGGGATGGCATGGCCTAGCCACCTCGGAAGAAGCGAGCAAGGAGATGATCCGGTTCGTGCAGACCACGACACCGCTTGGCCGCCTTGGCGATCCCACGGAGACGGCGAGCGCGGCACTGTTCCTGGCTTCCGATGACAGCAGCTTTGTCAACGGAAGCGAACTGTTCGTGGATGGCGGGGCCGCGCAGATCTAGGGAATACGCAAGTCACTAGTGGCTAACTTCGCCCAAGGCTCGCACCTCGAATATTCTCGAACCGTAAGCAGATAACCGTTGCCGGCTATCGCGGCATTGGGCGGTTTTCGAACGGCCGGTCATGCCTTCGAAAATACTCGGTAAAATCGATCCCGCACGGGCAACGCCAACCTGCCGCCCATCCTGGATATTCCCGCCATAGTGACAAGCACACTCAAACAACTTCGCGCCGGACAACTAGCCGGTATCCAACGACTGACGCTGACCTGCGGCCTGAATGAATTTCCGCGCGAGATATTCGATCTGTCCGATACGCTCGAAATCCTCGACTTGTCCGGCAATGCTTTATCGTCGCTGCCAGACGATTTGCCGCGCCTGACGAATCTGCACACGATCTTCTGCTCGAACAACCAGTTCACAGAGCTCCCCGAAGTCCTCGGGCAGTGCGCGCAATTGAGCATGGTCGGGTTCAAGGCAAATCGCATCCGCAAGGTATCAGGCGTTTCATTGCCGCCCAAACTTCGCTGGCTGATCCTGACCGACAACGAAGTCGAGGGGCTGCCGCCCGAGATCGGCAACTGCACTCAGCTACAGAAGCTGATGCTGGCCGGCAACCGGTTACGCGAGTTGCCAGTGGAGTTGGCAGCATGCTCTCGCCTCGAACTGATCCGGCTGGCCGCTAATCGGCTTGCCGAACTGCCGGTTTGGGTGACGTCCTTGCCACGGCTGTCGTGGTTGGCACACGCGGGAAATCCATTCAACGAAAAAATGGAAGCCAGCGCAATGACGAATACGCCCGTCGCCGATATTCCATGGCAGGCGCTTGACCTGCAGCATCGGCTGGGAGAAGGGGCGTCGGGGGTTATTCATCGTGCAGAACATCGGACAGCGTATCCAACACCAAGCGACGACACCCGGCTCGTCGCAGTCAAGCTATTCAAGGGCGCTGTCACAAGCGATGGTCTGCCGCTCTGCGAGATGGCAGCATGCATTGCTGCGGGTGCACATCCTAATTTGATTCCGGTACTCGGCAAAATCAAGGACCATCCCACCAACGTCGACGGCCTCGTGATGGAGCTGATCGACCCGCAGCTCAGGAACCTTGCCGGACCACCAAGCCTCGCGTCGTGCACGCGCGATATCTATGACATCGATACCCGCTTCGACCTGACTTCGGCGTTAAGCGTCGCGCATGGAATTGCATCGGCGGCGGCGCATTTGCATCTCCAAGGCATCATGCATGGCGACCTGTACGCCCACAACATTCTGCATGGCGCTCAGGGCTACGCGCTAATGGGAGATTTTGGCGCGGCCTCTTTTTATGCAGCCGATAATCAAACGCTGGCCCCCGCGCTCCAGCGCCTGGAAGTAAGAGCCTTTGGTTGCCTGCTAGAAGAATTGATCGATCGATGCGATGCCCAAGGGTCCACGCAAAGCAACATGGCGACGCTCATCAGGCTGAAAGATAGCTGCCTGAGCGAGCAAGCCGGCGAGCGGCCTTTGTTCGGCGACATAGTAAATACCCTGTCTGCGCTGAGGGATTCGCATCGGAGCGAGCCAATTTCAGCTTAAATTCAGGCGCGTTAAACCGTATACTCATCCTCCCGTTCCCGTAGCGAGAGAGAAACGTGCCAGTGATTACCTGCATCGAGGATTTGCGCGTGCTCGCGCAGCGGCGCGTCCCGCGCATGTTCTACGATTACGCCGATAGCGGCTCGTGGACCGAGAGCACCTACCGGGCCAATGAAAGCGACTTCCAGCGCATCAAGCTGCGTCAGCGCGTAGCGGTCAACATGGCGGGCCGCAGCACACGCACGGAAATGGTTGGTCAGGAAGTCGCCATGCCGGTGGCGCTCGCCCCGACGGGATTGACCGGCATGCAACATGCCGACGGCGAGATCCTCGCCGCGCGCGCGGCGGAGAAGTTCGGTGTCCCGTTCACCTTGTCCACCATGAGCATCTGCTCGATCGAGGACGTGGCGGCACACACCACCAAACCATTCTGGTTCCAGCTTTACATGATGCGCGACCGCGACTTCATCGTGCGGCTGATCGAGCGCGCCCGGGCCGCGAAGTGCAGCGCGCTGATGCTCACGCTCGACTTGCAGATCCTCGGTCAGCGGCACAAGGACATCAAGAACGGGCTGTCGGCGCCGCCCAAGCTGACGTTGCCGAACCTCATGAACCTCGCGACGAAACCACGCTGGTGCCTCGGCATGCTCGGCACCAAGCGGCGCAGTTTTGGCAACATCGTCGGTCATGCAAAGGGCGTGGGCGATCTCTCATCGCTGAGTTCATGGACCGCCGAACAATTCGATCCGGGCTTGAGCTGGGCAGATGTCGAGTGGGTCAAGAACCTGTGGGGCGGCAAGCTCATCCTTAAGGGCATCATGGATGTGGAAGACGCGCGCCTTGCCGCTGACAGCGGCGCCGATGCAATGATCGTCTCGAACCACGGCGGCCGCCAGCTCGACGGCGCGCCATCGTCGATCTCCGCATTACCCGAGATTGCGAGCGAGGTGGGAAAAAGAATTGAAGTGTGGGTGGATGGCGGCATCCGCAGCGGACAGGACGTGCTGAAAGCCGTGGCGCTCGGTGCGAAGGGCACGCTGATCGGCCGCAGTTTCCTGTACGGGCTGGGCGCAATGGGTGAGGCCGGTGTTGAGCGATGCCTGCAGGTCATCCACAAGGAACTCGACACCACCATGGCCTTTTGCGGGCACACCGACATCCGGCGCGTGAACGATCAGATCCTGCTGCCCGGGACCTTTTAAAGACCTGGTGCGATTACCAGTTCGTGTTGGCGTCCAGCGGATAGACCTGCCGCTGGACGTTTCAGACCACGCGCACGCTTCCTGCCGCACTGCGAGCGAGTTCGCCTCTCGCTCGATCAACCATTTTCAACTTCCCGAAATATCGAAATCAAAATAGCGACGCTCGATTTTTTTATACGTTCCGTCTTTCATCATCGAATCGATAGCGTGATCGAGTTTCGTGCGCAGCGCGGTATCGTCCTTGCGCACGCCAATACCCGCTCCCTTACCCAAGGTCTTCGCGTCGCTCACCGGGTCTCCGACGAACGCGAAACCCTTGCCTCGCGGTGTCTTGAGAAACCCCTGGCTGCCTGCAATCATGTCGGTCAGCGTGACATCAATACGCCCGGCCTGCAGGTCCGTGAACACCTGTTCCTGATTCGCATACGACACCACCTCGATCCCGCTCGGCGCCCAGTTCGCTTTCGCGTAAGCCTCTTGTGTGGAGCCCTGTGCGACCCCAACTTTCTTGCCTGTCAACGATGCCACCGTCGGCTTGATATCCGCCCCTTCTTTACCGATCAGCCGGCTAGGCGTATTGAACAGCGGCACTGAAAACGCAACCTGTTCCTCGCGCTTCGGGGTAATCGACATGGCCGACAGAATGGCATCGAACTTGCGGCCTTGAAGCGCAGGGATGATGCCGTCGAAACCGGTTTCAACCCAGACGCATTTGAGATCCAGCCGCTTGCAAATTTCGTTGCCCAGGTCGATCTCGAAGCCTACCAATTGCCCCGACGGCGCTTTCGATTCGAACGGCGCATAGGTCGGGTCAACGCCGAAGCGAAGTTCGCTCGCGTCTTTCGCTTGCACGCAGAACGCGGCAAGTGACATCGCCATACCTAACGCCACACCAGCCAGTGCCTTTTTCATGATGCTCCAGTTCGACTGAATAGCCGCATCGTTGAATGCGTTGCCGGCTAAGGTTGATAAGACCGCTTGTAAGGTGGGTTGTGCGCTCGGGCTTTGTGCAAGTTGCTTAAGCTGCTTAAGTTGCTTAAGGCTTAGCCATGCCGTAGTCAGCTAGGCTGTCTGCAAAGCCAGCAACCCACGCTCAAAAATCTGCCGCGTGCGTAGCTGGGTGAGCTCCCGCCAATCCTGATCCGCGGGGTAGAAATGTTCCGCCAGCGCCGTCTTGATCCGGCGCCCCGTTTCGTCTTCAGGATCGCCGTACAAATGCAACCAGTGATCGTCCCTTAGCGCACGATGTCCACGAACGCCGTCGTAGGTCCCGCATTCGATAACCAATTGCATCAAGTCCGTGCCGGGCAGTGAATCGAGCAGCGCCTGTGACGTGTAACCGGTCGCCGTCGCCGCGATTCCTGAGTCAGTGGTAGCAGCGGGTCCGGTGATGACCGTGTAGAGCCACGGGCCGAAAACCGACTGTGACTTGGCGAGTGCGGGGTAGGTTTCCTGTGCGACCGCCATCAACATGGCATGACCGAACGCGCCCGCCCCGGTATGCAAATCGAAACACATGGCTGTACGCGCGCCTTCCATAAAACGCTTCGCGATGGCGCGCAAGGTCTGGTTGCTCCAGGTGGCCTGCTGACCGCCGAAGAAGATGCCATCGGCATGAGCGTACTGCCCTGCCTCCACAATGCTCATTACCGTGGCGAGACCCCGTCTTTCGATCTCATCGGCCAACCGTTCGTCGGCACGGCGGCGAGCGGGACCGTCAAGGTCGCGACACAAATAGAGGGTGTGAAAATCCTCATAGCGCGCGTTGTCCGGCAACGGCTCGTTAAACGCGATGTAGTTCCGGTTAAGGTCGACGTTGTCCTCATTGACTCGACGCAACCAGGCCGTTCCCCAAGGGTTGATCAGATGCACCATGACCACGCAGACGTCAGCCGGTAGCGCACGTTTTTGCAATAAATGAAGGAACGCAATCTGCGATTCGGAACCGTAATACCCTTCAATACCATGCGTGCCGGAGACGACAATAAACCGCTTGGGCGCAAGCGGATCGCCGATCACCGCTACGTCGGTGGCGAGCAGTTCACGGCGGGGACCGCGCATTGGATGCTCGAACTCCGTGAGTTCGGCGCCGGCAGCCCGTGCGGCTTCAAGAAAACGCTCACGCTGGGCGGTAAAGCCTGGGGCTTCAATGAAATACCGGTTCATGGTCTCTTTCCAAAATTTTATTTTCGCGGGTGATTGACTAATTTGCTTTGCTAAGCAATTTGTAGGGTGATGGCAGTTGATGGTCTTGCACAACACAGCACCACTTCGCCCTCGCGCGGTTCATCGAGCGGTTGCTCGAAGTACTCGACCGCGCCGTCGATCAACTGACTGGCACAACACCCGCACAACCCTGCGCGGCAACTGAACGGCGGTTTAAAGCCCGCCGCTTCGGCAAAGTCCAGCAATGAATGACATGACGGGTCCCATGCAACCGTCTTGCCGGAGGGCATGAAATGAACGGCGGGCACGGAGGCGTCCAATGCAACTGAAGGCTCGGGCGAAGACGGCACGTCGACCTCTTCCAGCTCAAGCACCGAGGCAGGTCCAAAGAACTCATGCCGGATACGGGCTTTATCAACACCGAGGCTCCGGAGCAACCGGAAGTTCGCCTGCATGAAGCGCGTAGGGCCGCACAGATAAACGTCGTAGTCGTCGAGCGGCAACAAGCGTTGCAGGGTCTCGCGCGTGATCAGGCCGTGGCTGTCAAAGCGCTGCCCGGCGACGTCCGTTGGTTCAGGCGTGCGATAACAGATATGCGTGAGTACACCCTCCCTGCTCGCCTGCAGGCGCACGACCTCATCCCGGAATGCGTGCACGCCGCCGTTTTCGCATGCGTGTATGAAATAGACACGACGCCGCGACGTCGCACACAGGCGATGCAACATGCTGAGCATCGGCGTCACGCCAACGCCACCGCTTAACAACACGACTGGACGATCGCTCTGCTCATCGAGTACGAACGCACCGGCCGGACCGGCAACATCAAGCGTAGCGCCTACCTCGATAACCCCATGCAGATGGCTCGACACCCGCCCATCATGCAGTTCGCCCCGATCCGCCGGCGCGAGCTGATGCTTGACCGAAATACGCCAGCGTGTGCGCTCGGCAGGATCGCCGGACAGGCTGTAATGCCGCAGCAAGCGCTGCCCGTCAGCGCAGGTGATACGCACCTGGACAAATTGGCCCGGCAAGAAAGCCGGCAGCAACGCACCGTCCTCGGCTTCAAGCACGAACGATTTGATGACGCTGCATTCCCGCTGTACATCAACGATGCGCATCCGCTTGAACGCTCGCGGTTCAGTTGCCTCTTGCATGGCTACCGGACGGTGTCGAGCGCTGCAGGTTCCAGAGCCTGCGTCTGCGCCTCGATCAGCCGTTGCAGGCTGCGTCGAAAGCGCAACGGCCCGGCGTCGAGCGGCAGGTCGAGATTAGGCGTTCGCTTGTTCGCCATGCCCGCATGGACCGCGGTCAGGATCAAGCGGTCCTCTTCGAACGCGTGACGAACGTCCTCGTTGAATTGACGCGACACGTTTTCATCGCGTTGATCGAAATTGCGCATCTGGAACCAGAAATAGCGCGTGTTCGATTCATCGATCGGCGTCATGAAGTTGTACGAGTTCATCAGGAAGACTTGCTCGTGCAGCGGGCCCTCGTCGGACCCCGTGCCTGAGGGCGTGAACACCGCCTTGATAATCGCATGCGATGGAAAGCGGACTTCGTAATGCTGCTTGCGATCGCAGCGTCCCGAGAATTTCACGAAGCGCGCATAAAAGGGCGCCACTTCCACGTCTCGCATCCAGCGCGACACGGCTACGCCGTCATCCGTCACCGTCGTTTTCAACGGCTCGGATTCGCAGGCCGCGTTGCCGAACGAGGACGGGTGAACCCATGCAACATGTGACGGATCAAGCAGGTTGTCCGTCACATACAGATAGTTGCATGCGACTGTCATTGCGTCGCCCTGGTTCATGCCCCAGGCAGGATCGTCCCATTCCTCGACCGCGAAAATAGTGTCCGCATTCGCCTGCTGCGGCGAGCCCATCCAGATCCAGACCAGGCCGTAACGCTCTTCAACGGGGTAGCTTCGAACGCGTGCGGCAGGTGGAATCCTCGCCATGCCCGGTGCTCGCACGCAAGTTCCCGCGCAATCGAATGTAAGGCCGTGGTAACCGCATTCAATCTGGCCGTCCTGCAGGCGTCCCATCGACAAAGGCAGCTTCCGGTGCGGACAAGCGTCTTCCAGCGCGGCCACCGTGCCGTCAGGTTTGCGATACAAAACCACCGGCTCGCCCAACAGCATCACGGGATGCAGGCCGTCGCCAATCTCGCTGCTCCATGCCGCCACGTACCATGCGTTTCTTAAGAACATTGCCCTCTCCGTTCCATTCGGATGCCAGCCATTGCGACTGTTCTGCCCGTCTAATCTCTTGGGATCCAGCTTAGGAACTCAAAATTGAAAAGAACAGAGGGTTAAAGCTTTGGCATCGTTTAGAATTTCTAAAACGAACTGGGGCTTAGCCGCTAACCATGGACACACTTCCGCCATTGCGAGCGTTACAGGTATTCGACACCCTGGGCCGTTGCGGGGGAGTGGTCGAGACAGCGCGCCGGCTCGGCGTTTCGCCGGGCGCGGTCAGCCAGCAGATCAAGATCCTGGAAGATTCATTGGGCATGCGGCTGCTGGCAAAAGAAGGCAAGCGCCTTCGCCTGACCGCAGCAGGCGTGCGTTATCACGAGACCTGCGCAGCGGCATTCGAAAGCCTGCGCGTGGCTGGCGCCGAGATTGAACGCGTCAGGAACAGGCGCAGCCTCAGCGTGAGCGCGTTGCCCTCGCTGCTGTCAAAGTGGCTTGCGCCGCGCATCTACGAGTGGCAAAGCGCGCACCCGGAACTGGATGTGTATCTGGACGGCACGCATTCAGAGCCGTCGCCCGATGGCCCCGAGATCGACTTCCGCATTACCTACGGCGAGCGCCTCAATCATGCGGGTACTACGGTCGAACTCTTTCGCGACAGTGTGGTACCTGTATGCAGCCCCCGGTTGCTCAACACCGGGAAACCGCTCGTCGAGCTGGACGACATCCTGGCTTACCCGTTGCTGTCGATAGACTGGTTTCCCAAGTTTTCCTCGCCGCCATCCTGGGGCGAATGGTTTGCCACCAAAGGCATTGAGTGTCCCGAGGACATGCGCAGCAATCGCCTGGTGTTTTCGTTGTCAGGACTCGCGATACAGGCGGCCATTGAAGGTCATGGCTTCGTGCTGGCGCAGACATCGATGATTGTCGATGACCTGAGCGCGGGCCGCCTCGTGTTGCCGTTTCCGGTCGGCGTTGCACTGCCCTCGCCCTATTTCCTGACCTGGCAGGCCAGCAGCTTCGACCAGCCGCACTGCCGCGCTTTTCATCGCTGGATTCTCACGCGAAGCCGCGAACAGCAAGCGCTTAACGACCGTATGCTTGGTCCCGGGTAAGCGCTCCGGGCGCCCTACATACTGCCCATGAATTTGCCGAGGCAATACTTTCCATACACCCGGCAATAGCCTGTGACGACCCAGTGTTTTTCAACGCTGACATCCGACTGCGCCGATACCCGCATCGGGTTGGGAGTGAACGACCGCGTCGTGGGATTGAGAATGGCGAATAGCAGAAGAACAATCAGCCCGATCAAGCGGCGCGTCAGGCTGATTGTGTGGCGAAGCTGATTTTGGTCCATCGCCAATCCTTCGTCGGCTATTGCATTGATTGCGCGCTTCGACGGTCTTGGTGGAACTAACGATGAAGCACGCCAGGACCGGAGAGACTGGACATGACCCCGTGATAACAAACGAAGCCACGCCCGCGCATTGCTGTTAGTGCAACCAGATCATTTGTACGACCTTCACCACCACCAGCCCGACCGCCACGATCAGGTAACCGCGAAGCACGCCCATCCAGATCCGCTTTGTCAGCGTAAGGTTCGGCGGCGGCAGTTGATCCAGCGGCGGCATGCGCCACGTATCCCGCGCTTGCTTCAGATAGCCTTGCCCAGCGCGTGCTTGCGCGCCGTTCGCTGGGTCGTGGCTATGTTTGCGAAAAATTACCATGCCCAGATATCCCGCCACGGCCAACGTCGTTCCGCCGCCCAGCACTTCAAGAATGGTCTCACCGGCGATGTCCGGATACACAACGGATGCCGTCAGGATAATCGACAACATGACCAGCACCCAAATTACAGCGCCCGTGAAAACGTTCAGCTTCTTCGAGTTGGCCCAGGGACCCAGCACCGCCTTGTCGTTGCACAATAACAGCAGGAAAACCGTAGCGCTAGGCAACAAAACGCCCGCGAGTGTCTGCACGGCTTCCGTCAACAGTCCAAGCGGGCTGCCAGGAATGAGCACAAGTGCGGCGGCAGCAGCCACAATACCGAAGTACACCAGATAGAAACCTTTTGCGTCTGACACGCCGCGGTGCAGCGAGTGACGAATCTTGAATACATCGCCAACAGCATACGCAGTCGACAGCGACACCGCAGCAGCACCAATGATGCACGCGTCAAGCAACGCCACGGCGAACAGCGTGGCGCTCGTGCGTCCCGCGTATCTGCTCAGGCCGGCGATTACTCCGCCTGCGTCGGTGAAATTGCCGAACTCTGGCTTGCCTGCGTACAGCTCGGCGCAGAACGACATCATTGCAACGCCGCCGATGATCACGAAGATAATTCCAATCAACAGGTCGGCTTTTTCATACTTCATGAAACGCGGCGTGATGCGCTTGTCGATCACATAGCTTTGCTGGAAGAACAATTGCCATGGCGCAACGGTCGTGCCAACAATGCCGATCACGAGCAACATCACGTCGCTCAGTTTCGACTGCGCCGGCCAAGTCGGCACGAGGAAGTTGCGTGCCATCTGCGACACGGGCGGATGGATAGACACCAGCACGGGAACAAGCAGCAGGCTCAACAGGCATAGGCCAATTGCGAACCGTTCGAAGCGTCTAAAGCTTCCTGTACTGACGGCCGCCATGGTCAGGGCTGCGGCAATGCACACCCCCATGATTTTGGAAATACCGAAGAAATCGAGGACAAACGTGATGCCGATAAACTCGGTCACAATAGTCAGCGCATTAAGAATAAACAGGTCGATGACGCTAAAGGCGCCCCAGAACTTTCCAAACCGTTCGAAGATCAGGCGAGCGTGACCGACTCCCGTGACCGCCCCCAGGCGCAGCACCATTTCCTGGTTGACGAATAGAACCGGGACCAGCAACAGCAGCGTCCAGAGCAACGTTGTGCCGTAGTTCTGACCCGCTTGTGTGTAGGTGCCGAAAGCGCCGGCGTCGTTGTCGCCGACCATCACGATCAGGCCGGGACCAAGAATGGCCAGGAGCGTGCGTACGCGTGCCCACCAATTGGTGCGCGCACCCGTGTCATGTTGGGCGATCGTGCCGAGTGCACCCTTGATGTCGCCAACGTGGGCATCATCGAGCACCGCGGTGCGTGGTGGTAGAACTTGAGATGGCGTGGACATTTTTTATTTTTCCAGAAAGCGTGGTGACCGATAGACGAAGTGCCGTGTTTGTCCCGCATACGAACGACATGAGTCATCCTTAGATGAAATTTAGGATAACCAAGCGTAGATGCAGGAACGTTGATCAGGCCTGAAACAAGAATTTGCGGAATGCGCGCCATGCATTGGCGCAGCGATGCCGGCTGGTGGATTCCAGCGACAGCATGGCGTTGTAGTGAAGGCGTGATTCGTGGACGCGCGGAAGGTGCGGGACGAGCAAACCAAAGTTCATGATGCTTCTCCGACAATGTGGCTTTTCAATGGACGGAAAGCCAGCAGATCGGAGTTCAGCCACGCGATGCGCGTGACGAAAAGGACCTACTCGCCTTCCCTGGCAAAAGTGAAGGTGCGGCGTAAGGGATAACTATCACTGTCCGGCATGGAGGCTCCTTTATTGCGTATACACGCACGTCATCATCTGCACGGCGCGCCTTTCTAGCGAGAAGGCGCGAGCGGAACCCGTCACGAGCGTTAGCTCGCAACACGAATCGTATGGACGCAGGTCACCCTGGCGTCAATACGCTAGTTTCAAGGGTGCACAGGGTATTTACTGCATTTACCGAGACGCGCACCGCCTGCCTGCTGGCAAGACGGTGGCTAGGGAATCAAGCGCAAACGTCCTGCCTGTCAGGCAGAGAAAAACTTCGAAGGTCGACTACTAAAACTGTCCAAGGCATTAGCCCCGTTTGTGACGATGCCCGAATTCTAGGCGCGCGTTAAATATCAAGTCAACCCCATTCGTTAAGCAGAGTAGAAATAGTTTTGACGCATGGTTTTGATGCGCGCCGAGGCGTCGTTATTCATATTCTTAAGGGATCGATTTTTTGAATTGGCAGCCCTGCACACGTAAGCTCAATGAAATAAATTAGCGGCTAATTCAGGCTATTCCGGACTTAGCGGGACGGCGGATGTGAATGCTGCCATGACGAGGCACGACAGATTTTCTCAAGCACAGCTAATTCGCATCCCTTATTGAATAATAAAGATCACTACGATCAACAAGCCATTCACCCTGGCATCCGCATTCGCTGCACTGCTGCCGGCACGGACCGCCAAACATCCGCTCTCCCAGGGCATCAAACGCAGTCGCGGCAAGAATCCCCACATATAAGCAGGAGCGCCTTGCCGCATGCCAACCGTAATCCGCTATTTCAACTCATATAGCCAAGATGCTCGGCCAGGATCACCGAGCCAATAACAACAAGAACCACGCCGCCCGCCATCTCCGCCCTCTGGCCGACAGCCTTGCCGAGAAAACGTCCGACCATCACGCCCAGGGTCACCATGATCAGCGTCGCCAGTCCGATGGTCGCAGCCGTCGACAAAATGTTCACATCGATAAAAGCGAGTCCCGCTCCCACCGCCATCGCGTCGATACTCGTCGCGAATCCGGTGAGCGCCAGCAGCCAGAAACCGTGGCTGTTGGGCTTCTCGACTTCCGGCGTGGGCGCGCGCAGGCCCGAGTTGATCATGCGTACGCCGAGCACGAGCAGCAGGCTGAACGCGATCCAGTGGTCCCATGAGGCGACATACGGCGCGGCGGCCTTGCCAAGCGCCCAGCCGACCAGCGGCGTGATGGCTTCAATCACGCCGAAGATCAGGCCGGTACGAAGCGCCTCGCGCATCCGCGGACGATGTAGCGTGGCGCCCTTGCCAACAGCAGCGGCAAAGGCGTCCGTCGACATGGCGAAGGCGAGCAGGAGAGTAGAAGCGATATTCATGGAAAGGTGGGGTTCTTGTTAAGACATTCAGGTCGGGCGAGAACATGCGATGCAGCGGTGAGCCCGACCGGTCTCCCCGACACATCGATGGTCTTGCCAACCAAAAGCTGAACGGTTGCTCATGCCACGGTTCGATCGAACCAAGCGTGTTGACATGAGCGCTTCCAGTAAATGGAAGCCGGCTACTCCCCAAAGACGGAGGGAGACTACCACGATTGAAATGAATTTGTAATATTCTCCCGGCAACGCGCAGGGACACTTCCGAACCGCTTCAGTGATCTCAAATACGCAGATCAAGCATGGATCAAGGGTGGGCACCGCTCCACATAGCGAACAAACCCGGCTAATCCTGCCGGCGCGAAACGCGCGAGAACGAAAGCGAGAACGATTGCGAAAACGAAAGTTCGAGCCGATACAATGCGGCCAGCAAGCCGGACGTGGCTAGCCTCCCGATCCAATCTGCCGCACGATGCCAAACCCGAAATCCATGCCGTCGTCTGACTGTGCGCGCCCAGCGCAGCACTGCGCCCCGTGCTGCCCGCGATGAACGCTGACGCGCCGCCCGCCACAGTGTTGAGAAAGCGCCGCATCCGGTCGCGCTGGACCGCTGTCGGCATGGCGAGCACGCTGTCCCACCATCCGCTGCTCGCGGGCGTGGCCGGTACCGTGGCGGCGGTACTGATGGCGAGCTTGTCCCTCGTTACGTTGTATCAGGGGCGCCAGGGCGTGCTCGACCATGCCCACGAAACATCGGCAAATCTCGTCGCGATCATGAGCAGCGACCTCGCCCGCAATGTCGAAATCTACAACCTCTCTCTCAACGCGATGGTCGAGGGCGCGCAGAATCCGGCCATGATGGGACTCTCGCCGGCCCTGCGCCGCCAGATCCTCTTCGACCGTGCGACCGCCGCGGCCTACATCACCGGCGCCTACGTGCTGGATGCGCACGGCAAGGTTACGGCGGTAAGCAAGGACATCCCCTTTTCGACGAGCTCTTTCGCCGACCGCGAATATTTCTACGCCCAGCAACGCAGCCCCTCGATTGGCCTGTTCTTCTCGCATCCGTTTGCGTCGCGTTTGCGCGGCACCCCGACGATCGGCTTGAGCCGGCGCGTCAACGCACCCGATGGCTCGTTCGCCGGCATCGCGCTGCTCGCGCTGAACGTCGCCTATTTCAACTCGCTGCTGGACAAGCTCAACGTGGGCGCGAAGGGGTCGATCTTCATCGTCCATCAGGACGGCACGATGATCGCCCGCAAGCCTTTCCGCAATGACGTGATCGGGCGCAACGTCGCCAGTTCGCCCACCTTCTCGCGCATGGTGAATGCCGCGTCGGGATCGTACGTGGCCACCTCCCCGGTCGATGGCGTGCGCCGCCTCTACACGTTCTCGCACGTGCCGGGGACGCCGTTCATCGCCGTCGTGGCCCCGGCCGAGGACGAAGTACTGGAGCCGTGGCGCGAACGCAGCCGGATCGTCGGCGCGCTGACGCTGCTGTCGGGCTTGAGTTTCGTCGCGGTGTCGTGGCTGCTTGCGCTGTCGCTGCGCGAACGCGCCCGCGCACAGGAGGAGCTCGTCCGGCTGGCCGGCACCGATGCGCTCACCGGCCTGCCGAACCGGCGCGCCTTCGACGAACGCATGGACGACGAATGGCGCCGCGGGCGCCGGGCGGGCACGCCCTTGTCGGTGTTATTCATCGATGTCGATTATTTCAAGGCCTACAACGACACCTACGGCCACGCACTCGGCGACGATGCACTTGCCACCGTCGCGCACAGCATTTCCATGGCCGTGCGCCGTCCGGGCGATGTCCCCGCGCGCTACGGCGGCGAAGAATTCGTCGTGCTGCTGCCCGATACACCTCTGGAAGGCGCACAGCATATTGCCGAAACAATCCGCCAGCATGTGCAAGCGTGCGCGATCCCCCATCGAGCAAGCGCGCTCGGCTTGGTAACGGTGAGCATAGGCTGCGCAACGGCGTCGCCGCCGGGTCTCGCCGGCGCGTACGGGCTGCTCGGCGCCGCCGACCAGCAGCTCTACAAAGCGAAGGCCGCAGGGCGCGACTGCGTTCGGCCGCTCGCCCACGCGGCGGCCCCGGTAGCGAGTTCCTGAGCACGCCGACAGGTCCGCCACGAGTCTGCTAATTGCTGACCGAACGCGCCCAGAGCCGCTACCCGGGCCAAGCAAACACATGATTTGCAAGGATTTTTCTCGTCTGTATAATGCGACCTTCCCTCCCAAGGCCACTTCCCATGAGCAGACTTCTTTGGCTTGCTGCGCTGACGCTTGGCGCAACGCTAGGACCGATGCAAGGCGCGGTGGCCCAGGAACGCGCTCCGGAGGCCGCCCACCAAGATGCCGCGGCCAGTGACGCCAGCGTCGAAGCCACTCATCAGGTCTCCCGGCTGATCTCCGAAAAGTTTGGTGTCGCACGCGCAAAAGCAGAGCAGATTTCAGCCGCGGTCATGTCGGCAGCATCGAAATACTCGCTTCCTCCCGCCCTCCTCCTCGCCATCATCTCCGTTGAATCCCGTTTCAAGGAAAAGGCCCGCGGCTCCAATGGCGCAACCGGGCTGATGCAGGTCGTGCCCGCGGCGCACAAACAACTCGTGCGTAACATCGACCTGACTGAAGCGAAGGCGAATATCGAAGCCGGATCGGCGATTCTCCACGGTTATGTCCAGTCCGCTCGCGGCGACGTGGGCGCGGCCTTGAAGAGCTACGGCGGCTCGAAAGCCTACGCGGAAAAGATCAGCCTGCGAGCCAAGGCATTCGCCCCGGAATTCGGCTCCGGCGCCGCTGCTGACACCGACGCCGACGCGCAAACAGCCGGCGACTGATTTCGGATTCACCCGCAGTCCTCCCACCCGTTCGCCCCCTCTCAACACCCTCTCATTCGCACGGCGTGCCCCCGCACGCGTAGCGCGGACCGTTTTTTGCTTCGCTCATACAGGACACTCCTGGTTTTCAACGGGCGCTAAAGAAGCAAGGAATAGTAAAGTCGCCGTCCCGCGGCCATGCCAGAACACGGTTGACTTCACGTCCGCCTGCTTTCGATTCCCCGACGCGTCACTGGTTGGCTAACCGATCGCCTCACTTTCGAGGAATCCGTGACACGACGCCCTTTCGAAGCGGACCAGGACCAGTTCGCTTTATGGCATCCCAAGCGCCTGCCCACGCACATGCCTGACCAGCGGGTCGTGATTGCGCATCGCGACGCAATGATTGGCGGGTCGTTTGTGCTGCTGCTTGGTTTAAAAGGGCTGGCGGCGCAGCACGTAAAGGATGTGGACGCGCTAACGCTTCTGATTGAAGACTGGCATCCGCAGGCATTGATGATCGATACCCGCCTCGCGACCGGCGAGCACGCCGGTTTCGTGCGCAAACTCAGCGATAACCCGAGCCACGCCGGCACACTGCTTCTCGCATTCAGCAATTTCCTTCCGGAAGATCCGGTCCCGGTGTTGCAGGAAGCAGGTTACGACGGCCATTGTCGCCGTCCCTGTCCCATGTGGCGCATCTCGGAAGTACTCAGCGATTTTTTCGCCCCGAATAGAGCGTCGACGAGTTAATGAGTTAATGAGTTAATGAGTCAGCGCAGCACCAGCTCGCGCAGTTCGTCGATATTGAATGGCTTCGCGAGAATGGTCACCCCGGTGTGGCGTGCGCGCTCGAATTCGTCGGCATACCCGGTCATCAACGCGATCCGCTGCGTGGGCCAGGTGCCGCGCACCTTCTCAGCCAGGTCGATTCCGTTAAGCCGGCCAGGCATTTGTATATCCGACAACACCAGGTCGAAGCGACTGCCTTCGCTGAGCAGGTCGAAGGCTTTGTCGGCGGTGAGTTCGTGACGTACGTCGCAGCCAAACGTAGCGAGTACCGCCGCCACGCCCGCCGCGACTTCCTCGTTGTCTTCCACCAGCAAGATCGAACCAGGATGTAGCGGCGCCGACGCAGCGTTGTCCCGCGAATCCGGCGAATCCAGCGTGACGGGCGCGTCGTCCGGCGCAGTCGCCGTCGCGGCGGACGGAGCGTGGTATCGGGGCAGATAAAGCCGCACGGTCGTGCCGCGCCCCGGCACGCTGTCAAGGCGCGCGGTACCACCCGCCTGCTCGCTTGCCGCCAGCACTTGCGCCAACCCCAGGCCCGTTCCTGAGCCGCTCAGCTTGGTCGTGAACAGCGGCTCGAATGCGCGCCGCGCGGTCAACTCCGTCATGCCCTCGCCGCTGTCGGTGAAGGCCAGCAAGGCATATTCGCCGTCGGGCAACACGTTGTCCGCCGTCACGCGAACGTTCTGGCTGCGGATTACAAAACGGCCGCCACGAGGCATTGCATCGCGGGCATTTACAGCAATATTGATGATCGCAAACTCAAGCTCGGTAGCGTCCGCGCGAACCTGCCACATGTCCGGCGACACCTGCACTTTCACCTGGACCTTCTCGCCAGCGGCCGTTTCGATCAGCCCGGTCGCCGCGGGCAGCCAGACAGCGAGGTCGATCGGCTCCTGCTTGAGAGGCTGCTTGCGCGCGACGCTGAGCAAGCGTCTTGCGAGCGCTTCAGCGCCGGCGGTTGCGCGCTCCACTGCGAGGACTTCCCGTTCAAGTCCATTGAAATTCTTGCGCCGCGCGAGTTCCATATTCGCCGACACCACCATCAGCAAGTTATTGAAATCGTGCGCCACATTGGCCACCAGATTGCCGAGCGCGCCCATGCGCCGCAATTGCCGGCTGGATGCCTCGGCCGAGAGCCGCATGGCGACCTCCGCCCGCCAACGCTCCCATGCGGCCTGTTGCGCTCGCAGCTGGCGCAACGAAAACAGCACAAGCAGCCAGACTGCGACGCACGGCGCCGCCGTAATCACGGCTATCAGCGAGTAGTGCTGCCGCCACTCCGCGAAAATCGCAGCGGTCGGAATAGCGCTCGTCACGTAGAGCGGGTAGTCACCTGCTCGGCGAAACGCCACGACTCGCTCCACGCCATCAATGCTTGAGCGGATCCGAATGCGGCCGAACAGCTCGTTGTTGCGCATGGCGCCGGTGAACGCCGCGTCCCGAGCGTGTGTGATGCCGGGGCGGCTCGGCGGCTCGCGCACAAGAATGCCGCCGTCGCGCCGGAACAAGCCGACGCTCATGCCCGGTTCACCATTCGACAGATCGCGATAGAAGCCTGCGAAATAATCGCGTTTGAGCGCGATCGACACGACGCCCGCAAAACGGCCGTCGTTCAGGCTACGGCCGACACTGGTCGTAAATACATCGTCTTGCTGGATGCTGCTGAGGAGCGGCAGCGAAAAATAGGGATCCGGACGGATAGCGCGAGCCGAGGTGAAGTCGTCTCGGTTGGCGATCGAGACGGTTGGCACGGGGAAAAAGCGGTTGCTGGCGAGCATTTCGCCTTTCACGCCAAAGATGGTGATGCCCGCGACCTGGTCAAACGATTCGCCTATTACGCTCAGGCGGTCATGGATGGCTTTCTGATTCGCGGTGATCTGGGCGTCGTCGCTATCGGCGAGCATTTCCACAATACGCGTTGAGATCTCGCGGTTGAGGTCGAGCACCTTGACGGCTTGTTCGTCGGCGACACGCGCGACGCGGTCGGCGATATCGTTGGATTCGGTCATGCGGCGCTGGTAATCGTAATAACCGTAGCCAAGCAGGAACACGACCGGAAAAAGGATCGATGCCGCCAGCACGACCAGCAGCATTCGCCGGGTCGCGGCGAAATTGCGCAACGGCAATGGCAAGTCAAGTCCGGCGGAATCCGAAGAGTGCAAAGCGTCAGAGCTCCAAGGTTGGGCTCGCTCGCGCCGGGGTTGGTCACGGGGTAGGTCACGGGGTAAATCAATTCGCGCACTTGGATTCTGCCAGCAGCTAGCAAGCAACAGCTGACAACCAGCAGAATCCAAGAGCACCAGACCTAAGACAAGCGAGACACCCAACCCCTTTACTGCGGCTTCGACATTGTCCCACTACCATTTGGCGATGTCGTCGAGTTGCTATTTGCGCTGGAACCATTGCTCTTCATGTTAGGCGTGGCACCTGTGCCTGTTCCCATCCCGCCACCCACTGCATTGCCCCCGGGCGCACTGCTCATTCCTGCCCCGTTGGAGCCGCCAGCATTGGCTCCGCCCATTCCACCGCCGCCTCCCACGCCCGCACCGCCAGCCGATCCCCCGCCCGCTGAACCGCCTCCTGATCCACCACCCGCACCGCCTCCCCCGCCGGCCTGCGCGTAAACACTGCCCGCACCGCCCGACAGACCCAGTACCAGCGCAGATACCAAAATCTTCTTGGATATGTGTTTCATTCCAGCCTCCTTGGAAATACCGTTGAGTGCGTTGCGCAGGACTTTTGTCGCAACGCTCGCTCTCAAGCTAGTGCAAGGGGCATGCCGCACAAGCGGCTGTTCGATAGGCGGTAACGCTTTCCTGACGGGCGTTTCGAGGATCGCGTGCCAGCAGTACTTGTGACCTTGGCCTAGCTTTTGACCAGCTTTTGCTCATCACGCCGATCGATTCTGATCCCGCAAAATAAAAAACCGGGCTTGTCAGCCCGGTTTTGTCATTGCGAGGTAGTTCGGTCTTACCAGCCTTGTTGCTGGTAATAACCTGCCTGCGGTTGCGGGCCGCACGGTACATAAGCACGGCGATAGTTGTCGAAGCAGTATCCCGGCGGCGGGCCCGGCTGGGCGTAGACCGGCTCTGCATAAACAGGTTGCGCGTAGACCGGCTGATACACCGGCTGCGCGTAGACAGGCTGCGCGTACGTCGGCTGAGCCACGGCGGATCCCACCAGCGCACCAATCACCGCGCCGCCCAGCAGTGCGCCAACAACCGCGCCACCGTTCCCGCCACCCCCGTGTGCGGATGCCTGACCTGACACGGCAAGACTTCCGGCCAACACCAACACTGCTGCTACGCGTTTCATTTGAGTTCTCCAGATCCCGTGGTCGGGACTATGGAACTGATCTTATGCGGGTACAGAAGAAATAACTGATGCAGTTGGTAACGGATCATTTCAGCGGATACATCTTCACTTGCCGTTTGCTACCCGCAAAGATCTCGGAAAATCCGCGCGTCCATCACGCTTCGGTCGATGCCCGGCGGAGAGCACGTTCCACCGCGCCGGTCTCGCCGTGTGGCACGAAGATGTAGCCCTGTCCCCAGACCGTCTGGACATAGCGCGGGTCAGATGGATCGGCTTCCAGCAAGCGCCTCAGCCTCCATATGGACACGTCCAGGCTGCGATCCCTATATGTTCCCGCCTGACCGCGCAGCTTCTCGTTCAACTGCGCGCGCGTGAGCACGACCATCTCGTTTTTCACGAAGATCTTCAGCGTCGCGAATTCGCCGGAACGCAATGGCACACGTTCACCGTTGTGACGCAGCTCGCGAGCGGCGAAATCGACTTCGTAGGGCCCAAAGCGGTAAGGTGGCCGGTCCTCCGGCGCACCAGGCGACGCCGCATCGCGACGTCTCAATACCGTGCGGATGCGCGCAAGCAATTCGCGTGGATCGAAGGGTTTGGCCAGGTAATCGTCGGCACCCAGTTCCAGGCCAATCACGCGATCGATTACATCCGAACGCGCTGTCAGGAAAATCACCGGGATGTCGTCCCCGGCCGCACGCAGTTCGCGCAACGCACTGATGCCATCCTGCTCGGGCATCATCACGTCGAGCACAACAATGGATGGCCGCTCGACGTCAAGACGACGTTTAAGGCCTGTACCGTCGTGCAGCACCGAGACTGCCAGGCCGTTGCCTTGCAGATATTCGCGAACGAGGTCGCGCACTACGGGGTCGTCGTCGACGAGAAGGACATGATGGGTCATGCGATTCATTCTAAGACGCCAAAGCGCCTTTTCGCGACACCGATTCCTTTCCGCTTCTTTCATCGAATTGCACGGCAAGCGAGTGATCAAATCATCTGATCAACGCGCTTAGCCGCCCGGGTCAACGCATGCGGGCTCTTCAAGCCGCTTTGCCCGGTCATTTTTGCGGCAGTTTCGGGTAAGAATCGGTAACCATCTTTGAGTAGATGAAAAACCGTAGTTTTACGATGCCAGCTAAAATTTCACCATGACTACCTCTGTATTGATCGTCGACGACGACCTCGCGGTATGCGACCTCCTCAGCCGCTTCCTGAAAGCGCGCGGACTCGACGTTTCCGTCCTCCACGATGGCACCGACCTGCGCCGGCGGCTGGAATATGCACGTCCGTCCATCGTGGTGCTCGACATCATGATGCCGAACATGGACGGCATCGCTGCGCTTCGCCAGGTGCGTGCCGCCGGTGACGACATCCCTGTGATCTTCGTCACCGCGCGCGACAGCGTGACGGACAAGGTGGAAGGGCTGGAACTCGGCGCGGACGATTACCTCTCCAAACCCTTCGATCCGCGCGAACTGCTCGCCCGCATAGACACGGTATTGCGGCGGCGCGCGCCCGCATCAACGGGGCGGCCGGAAGCCCGTGCGAGCGAACGTTTCGGCCGCTTCGAGCTGGACTTCGTCACGCGTGCGCTGGTGAGCGACAACGAGCGCATTCCGCTGCGCGACAGCGAATTCGCGTTGCTCAAGGTGCTCGTACGGCATCCGTACAAAGTGTTGTCTCGAGTGCTGATCCACGATCTCGTGCATCGCGACGACAGCACCTTCAGCGACCGCAGCCTCGACGTGCCAATCTGGCGCTTGCGCAGGATTATTGAGGAAGATCCTGCCAGCCCGCGTCATGTGCAGACGGTGCGCGGCCAGGGTTATGTGTTTATTCCCGATCCCGACGGCGCGCGCAACACGAACTCGGCGGAGCAATCGGCGCCGGCCATGCCGGCACCCTCCACGCCTGATCGCGCGTCAACGGTATGAGACTCTTCGGCACGGCGCGGGGTCACGAGTCGCGCAGCAACCAACGCGTCCGCATTGGCTCAGGTCGTGCCGGGGCGGCTCGCGTCTGGAGCCGCAACCGGTCAGGTCGTGGCAATCCGTTCAACACGCTGTTCGGGCGCATGGCGCTCATTTCGCTGGTCGTGCTGTTTGCCGTGCAGGCCTGCTGGTTCGCGGTGCTCACCGTGCAGCGCCCGCATCACGACGCGGAAGGTTATGCACGTGGCCTGATGCTGGTACTCGCCGCAGCCAATGACGACGCGCGCCAGGGCGTGCGGCTCGCGCCCGCGTTAAGCGTGCAACTGGTGTTGTCCTCGAACCTGCCGGAAGGCATCACGTTGCGCGAGCCCGACAACGGTCCCGTCGTGCATTTGTTGCGTGAATTGCGGAACGTGTTGCCGCCGGGGACGCGACTCGCCGTCGATGGCCCCAAACACGCGCAGCGTCTCTGGGTGCGTTATCCGAACAGTCCGAACTGGATCGTGACGCCGGTCGACTTGCCGCCCGCGCCGCCCATCATGATTGAATCGGTGGGAATGTTGCTGGCCGCCGTGATCCTTTCGCTGGTCGCGGCGTGGCAATTGCAGCGGCCGTTGTCGCGCGTGGCGCAAGGCGCGCGTCAGTTCGGCGCGGGCGAGCGGCCGGTCCCGGTAGACGAGCGTGGACCGCGTGAGCTGCGCGACCTGATCCGCGCATTCAACCAGATGATGCGGCGGATCAACGACGCCGACGATGAGAAAGCCGTCATGCTCGCCGGCATCGCACACGACCTGAAAGCGCCGCTCACGCGCCTGAAATTGCGGGCGAGCGTGCTGGTGCAGGACGACGCCGAGCGCGCACATTTCATTGGCGACATCGACTCCTTGACGCGAATCGTGCAGCAGTTCCTGGAGTTTGCCGCCAACGTACCGACGAGCGGACCGGCTATCAACGTCGACGATTTTCTTGCGGAGCAGTTTGCGCAAGACGAAGCCGGAGACACCCCGCTGTTCCGCCTCGACCTAGGCGCCGGCAATGCGTTTCAGTTGCCGCGTACCTTGCTGGATAGGCTCGTGACCAATCTGGTCGATAACGCGCTGGAACACGGCGCTCCGCCCGTCGACATCACTACGGGCAAGCGCAATGACGAGTGGTTCATCACGGTGCGTGACTACGGCGATGGTATCCCGCCCGAGCGTCTGGACGATGCCCGCAAGCCGTTTGTCCGCCTCGATCCGGCACGCGCGGGCGATGGTCATTGCGGACTGGGACTCGCCATCGTAGGACGCCTCGCGCAGGAACTCGGCGGCCGCTGCGATATCGGCAACGCTGCAGACGGCGGCCTCAGCGTGCGGATTGTCATTCCGATGGCCGAACCTGTCCGCGCGGGTTGCGGCGCGGCTTTACACACCGCGAGCGTGCCCGAAGCCGTCATGGCTTCCTGAACACCGCCTGTTCGAGTTCATCGAAGTTGAATGGCTTCGGCAGTAGTGTCGCGCCGCTCAACTCATCGCCAAGCTCAGCCAAAAGACTCGTGCCGTAACCCGATGCCAGCACCACACGCACGCGCGGCTGCACGCGCTTCATCGCGCGCGCGAGGTCAAGGCCCGACATGCCGGGCATGCGGACATCGGTGAGCAGGACATCGAATAATTGCTGCGCGATCACGTCTAGCGCGGCCTGCGCACTGTCCACCGCCAGCACTTTCGCGTCGAGCAACTCGAGCAGCTCGCGCGTCGCTTCGCGGGTGTTGGCGTCGTCCTCTACGATCAGGACGCGCAGCGGCTGAGGCTGAGGCTGGGACTGAGGCTGAGGCTGAAGCGCTGGGTCCGGCGCGTCCGGCATATCGGGTGCCTCATACACCCGTGTGCGGAACATCCAGCGCACCTTGCGGGCGAGCGCATCCCGCCGATACGGCTTGCTGATCAACGCCACGCCCGGATCAAGCCGGCCACCGTGCACGATCGCGTTTTCGGTATATCCCGACGTAAACAGCACCTCCAGCGCCGGCAGCATGTCCTTCGCGCGCCGAGCCAGTTCGACGCTGCGCATGGGTCCCGGCATCACGACATCGCTGAACAGCAAATCGACGTGCACGCCACTCTCGAGCACACTCAGCGCGCTCTGGGCATCCACGGCTTTCAGCACCTGGTAACCCAGCTGGGTCAGCATGTCCACGGCGGTCGCGCGAACGTTCGCGTCGTCCTCGACCACCAGGATCGTTTCCGTGCCGCCCGTGACCGGATCGTTCGCGGCTTCCACGCGCACGGCCTCATCTTCCATCGATCGCGGCAGATAAAGCTTGACCGTCGTACCGTGGCCCGGCTCGCTATAGAGCTTGATATGGCCACCGGTCTGCTTCATGAAACCGTACGCCATGCTCAGGCCCAGGCCCGTGCCGCGGCCTTCGGGCTTGGTCGTATAGAAAGGCTCGAAAGCGCGCGCGAGAGTTTCCGGCGTCATGCCGCAACCCGTGTCGGAGACGGCAACCATGACGTACTGGCCGCTCGCCAGATCGTCGTGATGGCGCGTGTACTCGTCGTCGAGCATCGCGTTGCCCGCCTCTATGGTCAGGCGGCCCGAGCCGTCCATCGCATCACGTGCGTTGATCGCCAGGTTCACGATCACGTTCTGCAAATGATTCGGGTCGGCAAGCGTGTTCCAAAGCCCGCCCGACACCACCGTTTCCAGCTCGATGGTTTCGCCGAGCGCGCGGCGCAGCATGTCGTCGGAACTGCGCAGCAGCCGCGAAATATCGAGCGCCACCGGTTCAAGCGGTTGCCGGCGCGCGAACGCCAGTAATTGCGACGCGAGCTTCGCGCCGCGCTCGACCGCTTCATGTGCGCAGGTGAGGCGCCGCGTCAGGGCTTCGTTGCCGTTCGATTCCTGCACGGCGAGTTGCAGGTTTCCGCCAATCACCTGCAGCACATTGTTGAAATCGTGAGCTACACCACCGGTGAGCTTGCCGACGGCTTCCATTTTCTGCGATTGCGCCAGCGCAGCCGCCGTTTCGCGCTGCTCCGCCTCAATCGCTCGCAACGCCCTGGACGCCTCTTCAATCCGCTCCTCCAGCGTCTCCCGATGCGTCTCCAATGCCTCGCTCAAACGCTTTTGCTCTTGCAGCGCGGCATCGAGCGAACGTACGCCGAGCACGCGCTCGGTGATATCGCGGGAAATCGACACCAACCATTCCACTCCGCCCGGTCCAGTCACCGGCGACACCGAGATGTCCCAGTATTTCGGCGTGCCTTTCGCAGTCGGGCAAAGCGCTTCGAAGCGCGAATGACGGCCTTGCCGGGCGCTATCCATCGCTTCGATCAGCAGAGGCCGCGATTCTTCGGGCCACAGCGACGCCCACGACTCGCCCTTGAGCGGCGCGAAGTCATCGATTTCCATCAGGCAGATGCCGTTGGCATTCATGAATTCGAGCGTACCGTCGACCCGCAGGATCTTGATGCAATCCGTGCTGCCGTTCAGCACACTGAGGAAAAAACCGCCGGAATCGAGCGTAAAGGCTGGTTTGTCGTCGGACTGACCATCAGTAGCTGGCACGCTTTCCGGCTCGGGAGCGGCCGGTATGGCGCCATGAAAACCGAACGGCTTGTCGGCAGGTGCCACTGGGTCGGGCTGCTGGACCGGCGCCGGAATACTGTACGCACCCGTGTCGTCGAGACGTGCGATCACGGGATCGGGACTAGCTGAGTCGGTCATGAATCCGGGCACTGGAGAGAGAACGGCGAGGACAGCGCGAGGCGTTTTTTCAAGTCGATGCGCTGCGACGTGATCGGGAATAGAAAGCAAGCATTGCGCCAGTGCGGGAGAATGGGGCCACACTGGACTGCACGCACGGCTGAGGCTTATGCAGCGCCCGCTTCATGCGGGCACTGCCCCGCGGCGTTCACACGAAGCGTGTAAAAAGCAACCCGGCGACGGGTAGTTATTGCGTAGCTATTGCGTACTAGCCTGTTCCCGGATGGGTTCAGCGTGATATCGAAGACACCGGTACAGTCCATTACCACGCGAAATTTGCTGGCCGGACAGGGCATGAAAGGACGGGGGTCGGGCCGTTCAAACATCACGACCACCGTGACAATGCACGTCCTTGAATCAGGAAATGGAGTCGCCGTGCGCGCTTCTTGCTCACCCAAAGACTTCGCTCCCCGGTTGCGCGGCGCCTGTCACGGCCGTCACGCCGGATCGCAGATCGACCCATTCTCGTCAAGTGTTTTTCGACGCGCGTAATTCTCGTCATGGATAACCCGCCGGGCGCGCTGCGCCACGGCAAGATGGAGACGCCTCATGCCTCAAGCCACGACGCAGGCCGTTCAATCGCCACGCTTTTCCTCCCCGTTTGCCGCAGCCGTCCACGAAGGCCTCACGCACGCGCCGCAAAAAGAATTGCCATCGATGTATTTGTATGACGAGGTTGGCTCCGCCTTGTTCGAAGTCATCACCGCGTTGCCGGAATACGGCGTGACGCGTGCTGAAGAGCGCGTATTGAACGCGCATGCCGCCGATATCGTGGCCGCGTTGCCGCGCAATGTGACCGTTGCTGAGCTCGGCAGCGGCAGCGGCCGGAAGACGCGGCGAATCCTGGAGGCGCTGTGCAAGAAGCGGCCGACCGAATACTGTCCAATCGAAATTTCGCCTACCGCGTTGCAATTGTGCCGGCGGGAGTTGGGCGATATCGAACGGATTTCAATCGTGGGCTACGAGCGCGATTATCTGGCGGGGCTGGCGGAAGTCAGTGCCAACCGGAAGGACGGCGAAGTGTTACTCGTGCTGTTTCTCGGCAGCACGATCGGAAATTTTGCGCGGCTGGCAGCCACGCGGTTTTTGAAATCGATTCGCGGCATGCTCAAACCGGGCGATTCGTTGTTGCTCGGGATGGATTTGCTCAAGCCGCTCGATGTGCTGATTCCGGCATATGACGATCCAATTGGCGTAACGGCTGCGTTTAACCTGAATCTGCTTGCGCGGATCAATCGCGAACTGGATGCGGACATTCCGCTGGACGCGTTCGAGCATCTTGCGCGCTTCAATCCCGACGCTCGCAGCGTGGAAATGCATTTGCGTGCGAAGCGTCCGGTGAGGGCAACTATTCGCGCGGCGGGATTGACCGTGGAATTCCTTCAGGGTGAGACGATCTGGACCGAGAGCAGCCATAAGTATCTCCCCGGGGAGGTGGGGCCATTGGCTGCGGATGCGGGATTCGAATTTACGAAGCAGTGGCTGGACGACGAATGGGGATTTGCCGAGAGCTTGCTGGTGGCAAGGTAACGAGATTCATTACTCGTGATGGATGTGCGGCGGGAATTGAAGGCAGCGCCCCGGGGGTTGTTTGAATCCCCGTGGCGCTGCCGTTTTTAATCCGACGTTTTGCCTCGACGATTCGATTCAAGCGCGAGCTGAGGTTTGTCACAATGGACGGCCAATCGCCCGGTGGATTCCGATTGGGTAAGCGACTCATTAGTAAGCAAGCGGCGAAAGCACGCTGCCAAGGCGATTGAGTCCATCGCACCGTGCGACGCATTTGCCGCCGGCATGCGTCGCTCACCCTTTCAGTGCTGCTCAAACCGCTCAAACCGCTTCTCGATATACCGCTCCTCACTGACCAGATCCGTGACGCGCGCATGCGGCGGCCCTCTGCGCAGCCATTCGAGCATCAGGTCGACTTGATTCGCCGGTCCCTGGATCATGGCTTCAACCGATCCGTCCTCCAGGTTGGCCACCCAGCCGCGAACACCCAGCGCATGCGCCCGGCGCACTGTCGCATGACGGAATCCCACCCCTTGCACCAACCCCTTTACGTGCACGTAATACGTCTCTATTCGAATATCCAGGTCTGGACTCGGCATGTTTGCTTCTCCCGATTAGTGCTGATTCGCCACGCCGCCAGATGGGTGCCGAAGGCACACCCCGGCGAACGCCATCAGGCCGCATTTTAGACAAGACCGGCAAAACCGGCAGTGCGCATGGGATTACCGAGATCATCCAGCACGAAATCACGACCAAAGCATTGTTGCGCCCTCACCTCAGCCGGAACGGCTGTGCACCCTCGGCCGTGTCGCTACTCCCGCGCCGCGCCACCGCTTCGCGCGGCAACGTCACTTCGAATACCGTGCCGCTCTCCGCGTCAGAGCGTACTTCCACGCGCCCGCCATGCATCAGCGCTATCTCGCGCGTGATGTAGAGCCCAAGTCCAAGCCCGCCCGTTTCCTGCTGCGGCCGCCCCGACCGATACGGCGCAAAAATGGTCGGCAATACATCGACGGGAATCTCGCCCGCGTTTTGCACGCTGATCAGGACATCGTCGGCAGCGTCGCCGTTCAGACGCACCTGAATGGCCGAACCGTCACGCCCATGAGTCAGCGCGTTGCCGATCAAATTGGAAAACACCTGCGACAACAGATCGCCATCGCCCTGCAACAGCGTATCGCCATCGCGGAAAATGAAGATGCGGCCTTTACCCACCCGGGCTTCGTATTCTTCAACGATATTCTTCGCCAGCGTCATCAACTCCACTGCCCGCGGCTGCAGCGTCACACGCCCGCCACGCAGCCGGGCGAGATTGAGCAACTGGTCGACCATACGCACCATCCGCATGCCGCTGCTCTTGATGCGCGTGCCGATATTCGCGACGTTCTCATCCGGCACGAACCGCGCAAGATATTCCGCCGATGCAATCACCGCCGACAGCGGCGTACGCAGATCATGGCCGAGCACAGCCATGAGCATTTCGTTGGCGTCGAGAAGTTGCTGCACGGTCGCCAGTTGCGTGGCGAGCTGCTGCTTCTGCTTCTCGATCTGGATGAACACATCCACCTTCGAATTCAGGATCCGCGAGTCATACGGCTTGTACAGGAAGTCCACCGCGCCCGCTTCATAGCCGCGAAACGTGCGCCCGGTGTCCTGCGCGGTCGCGGTCAGGAAGATGATCGGCACATGCGCGGTACGCGGACTGCCGCGCATGAGTTCGGCCAGTTCGAAGCCATCCATGCCAGGCATGTTGACATCGAGAATGGCGAGCGCGACTTCATGCTTGAGCAACAGTTCGAGCGCGGCCGGCCCCGATCCTGCCGCAAGCACCGAGATGTCCGGCCGCGCGAGCGAAGCTTCCAGCGCAGTGATGTTGTTCTGCACATCGTCGACGATCAGGACGTAAATGGGCGGCCTGAGCGACTGCCTGGCAAGTTGCCTGATGTGTTCCATTAGCGGAGTTCCATTAGCGTGTCAGCTCCAGGTCAATCGCGTTGGCGGCGCGGGTTCGCCACCATGGCGCCCAAGCGTGCGGCCATGACGTCGAGCGTAAGAATGTCGTGCACGCCGCCGCGCGCGATGGCGCCAAGCGGCATGGCGTTGGCCACCGCGGTATCCGGGTCCTGCGCCCAGCAGCGCCCGCCTGCCCACGAGATCGCAACCAGCCCGCGCGCACCGTCGTCGTTGGCACCGGACAGCACGACGCCGAGCAGCGTATCGGCAAAACATAGCGCCGCCGATTCAAACAAAACATCCACCGATGGCCTCGAAAACCTCACGGGCGGATCGACGGAAAGGGAGATCGTGCAGTCAGGCTCGACCAGCATGTGATACCCCGGCGGCGCCACATAGATCGTGCCGCCGGTGATCTCGTGCTTGTCGTCAGGCTCAACGACCGGCAGTTTGCAACGCGCGGCAAACAGCGCGGGCAGCAAGCTGGGCGGGTCGCTCCTGACATGCACGACCACCAGCACGGCAGGGCGAAAATTGGCCGGCAGCGCAGGCAGAACGTGATTCAACGCCTCGACGCCTCCCGCCGATGCCCCAATCACAACGGCTTCGATTGCATCGAGATAATCGATCGATGGTGTCATCGCTAGACCTTTTGATACAAACGCTCGCGCGCATCGAAATCGGCGAAACTGCCTGCGTGTTTTGAGAACCGCAGGCTCTCTTTGCTGCCCAGCCCAAGAAATCCGCGCCGTACCAGCGAGTCGCTGAACAGGCCCAGCGCGCGGTCCTGCAACGCACGGTCGAAATAGATCAGCACGTTGCGGCAAGACACGAGATGCGCTTCGAGAAACACGCTGTCGGTGGCGAGGCTGTGATCGGCGAAGACCACGCGCGACTTGAGAGTCTGCGAAAATTTCGCCGCGCCATAAGCTGCGTGGTAGTAGTCGGAGAGCGAGCGTTTGCCACCCGCCGCCAGATAATTCTGGCTGAAACTTGCCAGCCGATCCAGCGGGTAAATGCCATTCTCGGCCTGGCGCAAGGCGTCAGCGTTGATATCGGTGGCGTACAAAACCGTACGGTCCGCAATGTTCTCTTCGGCGAACAGAATCGCGAGCGACCACAATTCCTCACCGCTGCTGCAGCCCGCCACCCACACCTTGATGGATGGATACGTCTGCAGGATCGGCACGACCTGCTCGCGAATGGCGCGGAAATACGGCGGGTCGCGGAACATCTCGCTGACCTGCACCGTCAGGTACTGGAACAAGCGCGAGAACAACGTGGCGTCCCGGAGAATGCGCTCCTGCAATTGCGACAGCGTCGCATAGCCCAGATCGTGCAGCGCCTGCGTCAGGCGCCGGCGCAGCGAACTCACGGAGTAATGACGGAAGTCGTGCTGATACTTCAGATAAACGGCTTCGAGCAACAGCTTCAACTCGATGTCGAAGACCGCTTCTTCCGTGTTCTTCAGGGTTCGATGTGGCATGACGAATCCTGGCTATCGTTGGCGCAACCAGACTCGACACAGCGACACCAGCTTGTCGACGTCGATCGGCTTCGAAATATAGTCGTCCGCCCCTGCTTCCAGGCACTTCTGGCGATCACTCGCCATCGCTTTGGCGGTCAGCGCGATGATCGGCAGCCGCGCATGCTCGGGGTTCTTGCGGATCTCGGTCATGGCGGTGAGCCCGTCCATTTCCGGCATCATGATGTCCATCAGCACGAGATCGATCTGCGGATGGCGGGCAAGCGAATCGAGCGCCTCGCGGCCATTACGCGCGATTTCCAGCTTCGCCCCCAAGGGCTCGATCACGTGCGACAGCGCGAAGATATTGCGCACGTCGTCTTCGGCCAGCAGGATCGTGCGGCCCTCGAACACGTCGTCGCGCTGGCGCGCCGCGCGCAGCATGCGTTGCTGCTCGGGCGGCAACGCGCTCTCGACGCTATGCAGGAACAACGTCACTTCGTCCACCAGCCGTTCCGGCGACTTCGCGCCCTTGATGATGATCGACTTGGAATAACGACGCAGGCGTTGCTCCTCGTCCGGCGACAACACGCGCCCCGTGTACACGATCACCGGCGGCGACGCATGCTCCTGCGACGTCGATACCCGTTCCAGCAAGTCATAACCTGAACCATCCGGCAAGGCCAGGTCCATCACGATGCAATCGAAGGTGACGCGGTTCATCTGCTCGAGCGCCGCTGCAATCGTCCCGGCTTCCACGATCTCGACCGTCGCGCTCTTGAGCAGTGCGTGGATGCTCTGGCGCAGCACGGGGTCGTCCTCGACCACCAGCACGCGCCGCGTGCCTTGCGCCGAGCGCGCTTCGAGCTTGCGGATCGCGCCGGCCAGCGTGTCGCGTGCGCTTGGTTTGAGCGTGTAGCCGATCGCGCCGAGATGCAGCGCGACATCGGCATGATCCGTCGATGAGACGATGTGAATCGGAATGTGCCTTGTGAGCGGATCATGCTTGAGCCATTCGAGCACGGTCAGGCCCGACTGGTCGGGCAAGCCCACGTCGAGCAGGATGCCGTTGGGCTGCAAGGTGCGGGCCAGTTCGACGCCTTGCGACGCGGTTGTCGCATGCACGAAGTCGAATTCGAGTTCATGCGCGAGGTCGTGCAGGATGTGCGCGAAACGCAAGTCGTCTTCAATCGCGAGGATCACGCGGTCCGGGCGCTTGCGGTTGGCGCGGTCATCGGCTATGGGTTGCGGCGCCGGGAAGTTCGCAGTCGGCGCGCGCCAGGACGACGGCTCAGGAGAAGAAGCCGATGCCATTGCCACGAGATGCGCGGGCGCGTGGTTCTGCACGAGGGCGGCGCTGTCGTTCGCGGCAGCGGCCATAGCCGTATTCGTCGGCGCATCGTTTGCCGCGGCAGTCTCCGGCTCGCTCATATGCCCGATCACATCGAGCTTCGCGGTTACCGTGCCTTCACGAACAGCCAGCGGCAGCGTGACCGAAAACACGCTGCCCCTGCCCGGCTCGCTCGAAACACTCACTGAACCGCCGAGCAACCGCGAGAATTCCCGCGATATCGACAAACCCAGTCCGCTGCCGCCGTACTTGCGGCTGGTTGTGCCATCGGCTTGCTGGAACGCCTGGAAAATGAGGTCCTGCTTGTCGCGCGCAATGCCGATGCCCGTATCGCGCACATCGAAACGCAACGCGTTTTCATTGTTGTCCGCCTTGTGCGCCGAAACGGTCACCTGACCCTGCTCGGTGAACTTGAACGCGTTCGACAACAAGTTGCGCAGGACTTGCTGAAGCCGCTGGTTATCAGTGACGAAATACTCCGGCACGCCTTCCGCGCGCTCCGTCACGAACGTCAGGCGCTTCGAGTCGGCGATCGGTGCGAAAGATTGCCGCAACGACTGCAACATCCCGTCGATAGCAACAGGCGCGAACTGCACGTCCATCTGCCCCGCTTCGACCTTCGACAAATCCAGGATGTCGTTGATGAGCGACAGCAAATCGCTGTTCGACGAATGAATGGTCGCGGCGTAACGCACCTGTTCGTCGGAGAGATTGCCGTGCTTGTTGTCCTGCAAAAGCTTCGCGAGAATCAGCGAACTGTTCAGCGGCGTGCGCAACTCGTGCGACATGTTCGCGAGGAATTCGGACTTGTACTGGCTCGCGCGCTCCAACGCCAACGCGTTCGATTCCAGTTCCTTCTGCGCGCGCACCAGTTCCGTTTTCTGCCGTTCGAGGTGCTGCGTGTATTCCTCGAGATGCACGTTCGTCTGCTCGAGCTCGGCCTGCTGCGTTTCGAGCCGCGCCTGCGTTTCCATCAACGCGCGGCCGCGCTCCTCGAGCTCTTCATTCGATACCCGCAACTCTTCCTGCTGAACCTGCAATTCCTCGCTCTGACGCTGCGTTTCCTCCAGCAACTCCACCATCCGCGAGCGATACTGCGCCGAGCGCAGCGCCATGCCCATCGCTTCAGCGGCGTTTTCGAGCAACTCGCGGGTATCGTCCACCGCGTTTTCATCGCCGATAAAACCTACCTCCAGCACGCCGATCACGTCGCCATCGGCCATCATGGGGGCGATCACGCAGTGGCTCGCAGGCGCCGATGCCAGCGCCGAGCCCACCCTCAGGAAGCCCGATCCCGCACCCCTGACCTCGATCACCCGCTTCTCGTCGAGCACTTGCCCGAGCAGTCCCTGGCCCCGCGCGATCCGCTGCGGCACGTCGCTTTCGGCAGGCAGCGCCCACGCCGCGATGCGCTCGAGCGCATTGCCTTCACGGCTATACAACACGGCGACATGCGCCCCGACGTACGGCACGAGCGAGCGAAGAATGCCGTCGCCAACGGCAGCAGGGACAAGATCGCCGCGCATCTGCAAGCCGATCTGGACTTCGCCCTGCTTGAGCCATGCGCTGCGTTGCAGGTTCAGCCGCGTTTTGATATAGAGATGCCCCACGCCGGCAAGCACGAACATCACGATCACGCCGATCACGCGATTGATTTGCAGCGCGATCGGGCCGGTGAGCGCGTCGGCGTTGGTGAGGATATAACCCGTGAACATGAGCACGGAGGCCACGCCGGCGGTGATGAACGGCATGTTGGGCCGGTCGACCCACATGCACAGCGCGACCGGCAGCATGTAGAACACCCAGATGGCCACACGCAGCGGCGTGAGCCAGTCGACCGCAAAGACGATCAGGAGCAACATCGCGATCGCGAAGTAGAGCCACACGGATCGATTTCGACTGTCTATGAACATTGGCTAAAGACTTTTCTTTAAATTTTGGTGACGGTGAACTTAAGTAGCACCGGACCATAGCACGAGCCGCAAGCCCTTGTCACATATGGGCTGGCGGCGAATAGAGACGCTTCGGAAGACGCGCAACTGTTACCTTTGCAAGACAAAAAGAGGCAAAAATGACTGACCCGTTAAGTGGGTTCGCCCGTGGACGCGTGCTTGTCACCGGCGCATCCGGATTCGTCGGATCGGCGGTGGCGCGCATCGCGCGGAGCCAAGGTTTTGATGTTCGCGTAGTCATACGCAAGACCAGTTCCCGGCAGAACCTCGAAGGTCTCGACGCTGAAGTCGTGATCGGCGACATGCGCGATGAAACCTCCATGCGGGCTGCAATGAAGGGCGTGCGCTACTTGCTCCACGTTGCCGCCGACTACCGCATCTGGGCACGCGATCCGGGCGAAATCGAGCGCGCGAACCTGGAAGGCACCGAGGCGACCATGCGCGCAGCGCTGGCCGAGGGCGTCGAGCGGATCGTCTACACGAGCAGCGTCGCGACGCTGAAGGTGAGTCCGGCGGGCGATATCGTCGATGAAACCAAGCCTGCTCAGGCCCATCAGACCATTGGCGCGTACAAACGCAGCAAGGTGCTGGCGGAGCGCGCGGTCGAGCGTATGGTCGCAAACGACGGCTTGCCGGCGGTGATCGTGAACCCGTCCACGCCAATCGGTCCGCGCGACGTCAAGCCGACGCCGACCGGGCGAATCATCGTGGAAGCGGCGACGGGCAAGATCCCCGCTTTCGTCGATACCGGCCTGAACCTCGTCCATGTTGACGACGTGGCGAACGGCCATTTGCTGGCGCTTGCGCGCGGGGTGATCGGCGAGCGCTATATTCTCGGCGGCGAGAATTTGTCGCTGCAGCAGATGCTGGCGGACATCGCCGGCCTCGCCGGACGCAAGCCGCCGACCATCAAGCTGCCGCGCGGCCCGCTGTATCCGCTTGCAATCGGCGCGGAGCTTTATGCCAAGTTCAGCGGCAAGGAGCCGTTTGTTACTGTCGATGGCTTGAGGATGTCGAAGAACAAGATGTACTTCACGTCAGCGAAAGCGGAACGGGAACTGGGGTACAAGGCACGGCCGTATGGCGAAGGCCTGAGTCACGCGCTGGACTGGTTTCGCGCGAATGGCTATCTGAAACGATGAAGCGAAATGAAGCGATGACGTGCACCGCGCAGTGCCTGTTGTTTTGATGACATTTTTAGCGTCGCACACGCATTTTGTTACAACGTGTGGAGACGTTGCGCGGTACGCAGCAGTTAAAATCGCAGGTTCGATGCAAGGCTAGCAAGGCAAACAACGCATGAACTTAACCGACCAGCTCGGCGCGCTGGAATCAAGCCTCGATGAGCTGATTCTCGCCGCCGCTTCTATTCCGGCTTCTCCCGACTCTTCCACTGCTTCTGTTTCTTCTGCGTCTTCTGTTGGTGACGCCGCTGTTGAACCGGCGGTTGAAGAACGACCGCCCGTGGCTTACGAAAAGCCCACGCTGAACGTTTCGCGCCCTGAAAAAAACCTCATCGCGATGACAATTAACGGCGTGACCGTGCCGTTGAGCCCCGAAGGGGTATCGGAGTTGATCGAGGAATTATCGAACGCGCGCGCTTCGATGGACGTCGAACAACCGAGCGGCCTGCCGAATGGCTGGAAATTTGTCGCGACGAAAAACCCGGTGATGGCCACGCAACGTTATGCGAACGGTGACCGTTTGTTGGTGCTGCGCCATACCGGACACGGCTGGGTGCCGTTCTCTTTCTCGCCCGATACGATCATCGAGATGTATGCGCTGCTGACAAAGCGGTGAGTTGAACCGTATGGGTGAAGCTGCCCTTACGGTTCATCGTCACTTTCGCTCAAGGCGCCTGGACCCGCGCCTTCCACTGCCCGCCTTTCCCGCGCCAGAACCGTATGGCCGAACCAACGGTTGCGCTGACATAAAACAGCGCGATCACCGGCAATAGCGGCGCCCAGACTATGGAGCGGCCGTAGTAGCGCAACATGGGTGCATAGGCGCAACACATCGCGATCCAGGCGAGCCATGCCGGCCAGCCCTTTGCACCCAGCGTCAACGCAACCACCGGCGGCGCGAGATAGATCACGCACATTGCCAGCACCGTTCCGACCAGCAGCACCGCCGAATAGCGCAACTGCGTGAACGCCGTGCGCGCGATCATGTTCCAGATTTCGCGCCAGTCATCGTAAGGCCGCAGCGATTCACTATCGGCGGCAAGATCCAGACGGATCGGCCGCGCTGCGTTCACGCCATTACGAAACTTGATGCGCGAAGCGAGGCTGCAATCGTCGATCAGTTCGCCACGAATCGATTCCATGCCGCCCGCCTCCACCAGCGCCGCGCGCCGCACCATCATGCAACCGCCGGCGGCCGCCGCCGTGC
>NZ_JAQGMM010000545.1 GCF_028292365.1 Caballeronia sp. | reverse complement strand
CGGCGACCGCTCACCTTTTATCTCGCTCGGGCAACCGTCGCACGTGAAGGGGAAGGTGGCGCGGAACGCTTCGAAGCGCTCTGGAACGAACGGCCCGCGCTGCGTCGATCGGTGCGTCTAATGACGGCCGTGTGGGGACTCGGCCTGACTGGCGAGAATGCGCTTCGAAGCTGGCTGGCATGGCATTGGCCGATCGAGCGTTTCCTGGTCGCCTCGCCGTTCATCGGTTCTGGCATTTATGGCGCGCGGACGGTATGGACGCTGATGTATCGCAAGAAGCTGCAGCGGCGAGCTACAGTCGCGCCTACGGCGGCTGCTCGTCCATAGCGCAGTGGGTCGCCCCGGCCCTGCAGAGTTCTACACATGCGATGGTCGATCCGCAAACCCGTCGGTCGTCGCGTTGCCTTCCGTCCTGGGCGCCACTGAAACACCATCCGCTCCGCTGAACACCGCCGGCCTTTCCACGCTCCCCAATGCAAAACGCGCCTCTAGCCGTTCCGGCCAGAGGCGCGCATCGATCAGAACCGCAAAGCTTCACGCTGCCTGCTGCTGATACTGGATCCGATGAAGGTTCGCATACAGCCCGTTGTGGCGCAGCAGCTCGGCATGGCTGCCCTGTTCGGCGATTTTCCCCGCGTCCATTACCAGGATCCTGTCGGCACGTTCAATGGTCGAAAGGCGGTGAGCAATCACCAGCGTCGTGCGCCCCTTCATCAGCGTTTCCAGGGCTTCCTGCACATGCCGTTCGGACTCGGAATCAAGCGCGGACGTCGCTTCGTCGAGGATAAGAATGGGCGCGTCCTTGTAGATCGCCCGAGCAATAGCCAGCCGCTGCCGCTGCCCGCCTGACAAGCGCATGCCGTTGCCACCCACACGCGTGTCCACGCCTTCGGGCATGGCCGCGACGACATCGGCGAGATTCGCCGCAGCCAGCGCGGCCATTACCCGCTCGCGATCCGGCGTCTGGCCGTACGCGACATTGGCGGCGATGGTGTCGTTGAAGAGCACCACGTCCTGGCTCACCATCGCCATTTGTCCGCGCAGATCGTGCAGGCTGTACTCGGTGAGCGGCACGCCGTCGACCAGCACGGCACCGCTGGCGGGATCGAAGAAACGCGGCAACAGGTTGACCAGCGTGGTCTTGCCGCTGCCCGATGCACCGGCCAGCGCCACCATTTCTCCCGGGGCGATCTTGAACGAAATCGCGTCGAGCGTGGGTGTCCCGGCCGATCCATAACTGAACGACACTTCGCGGAACTCCACCTCGCCGCTGGCGCGCACGAGCGGCCGGCCGCCGCCTTCGGGCTCGGCCGGTTCATCGATCAGGCCGAAGATCAGTTCCGCCGCCGTCATGCCGCGCTGCAGCGGCTGGTTGATATCGATCAGGTGCTTGAGCGGCGAGATCACCAGCAGCATGGACGTGACGAACGCCACAAAACCGCCGACGGTGGTCTGGTCATTCGCCGACTGCACCACGGCAATGGTGATCACGATGGCGAGTGCAATCGATGCCAAAAACTGCGTAAGCGGCTGCGCGAGACCACCCGACACCGTCATGCGCATCTGATAGCCGCGCAGGCGATTGCTCATTTCGGTGAACCGGTCGTTTTCGTAGCGCTGGCCGTTGTGGACCTTGACGACCTTATAACCGCCTACCGTCTCTTCCACGATGTACGACAGCTCGTTCGTCAACAACTGCGATTCGCGGTTAAGCCGCCGCAACCGCCGATTGATCTTGCTGACCAGCCAGCCGATAGCGGGCAGGATCACCGCGATCACCAGCGTCAGCCGCCAGTTGAGAATGAACAGGTATCCCAGCAGAAAGATAACAGTGAGCGAATCACGCACGAGCGTGACGACCACGCTCTGGAGCACGTTGAGGATCTGGTTCACCTCGAACACGATGGCGTTGATGATCGTGCTGGCCGTTTCCCGCTGGAAGAAACCGGCGCTGGTGTGGATCATCCGATCGAACATCTTCAGGCGCAGTTCGAGCAGGATCTTGTTGGTGACATAGGCGAGCAAGTAGCCTGACGCGTATTGCGCGCCACCTCGCACGACCGCGAGGCCGACGACCGCGGCCGGCACGATCCACTTGGCGCTGGCGCTGCCCTTCGCGCCGAAGCCGTGATCAAGCAGCGGCTTGAGCAGCATCGGAATGCCCGCCTCGCTTGCGGCGACGAAACCCATTGCAATAAGGCCGAGCGCAACAATCCAGATCAGGGGGCGGATGTACGGCCAGAGCCGGCTCATCACGGCGGCGGGCGACGTGGTCTCCCCGCTGCCGATCGTTTTGCTCAGGGTTGGCTTTTGACTCAAAAGAGGTCCTTAATCGTGAATCCGGGAATCCGTGGATCGGACGGCGGACGGAGCAGGACTGAACCTGCGCCCGGGCGACTCTGGGCGCGCTAAACCGCGCCGACACGGCAAACCGGTATTGTAATGCGCCGGGACTCTTTGTCTCATTAAGAGGCTTGTCGGGGAGAATGCCGCAGCAAGGTCGAGTTGCGGCCTCTACTGCTGCTGCGACACAGCCCCTCGCGCCGGCGCAACCCGCCCCGCCAGGCGCTCGCCACGACCGAGCAGGAACCCTGAAAAACACCAGAAAGCGAGCGCGGTGGTCTGCCACATGAAGTCGTCGGTGAAATTCTTTGCAATCATTCCGATGACCAGCGCCATGCCCGCCGAACTCAGCCAGGGCACCACATGCCGCAGCCGCCAGAAACGCCAGATCAACGCAATCAGCAGCGCGGCCTCCAGCACCACACCTACTATTCCCGTCTCCAGCCAGGTATTCAAAAATAGATTGTGCGCATGCGTCAGCGCCTGCGGTTCCGTCTCCAGTAACGCAGGTGGTATTTCGCTTTGAAATACCCGCCCCGGCAACGGCTTGCCGAAACCAATGCCCGTCCAGGTATGCGCTTCACCTTCCCGGCCGTAGAACGCCCACAGTTTGGGACGCGTATCGGAAGACATGACGTCCCCAATGCCCGCCAGTGCCTTGGGGACATACACCTGGTCCCCACCCACTGTCAGCTCCCGTGCAGCCGCCTTCGGCATGGCATGGCCGTAACGCATCCGCGCGCTTAGCTCAAGCGTGCCCACCGCAGCCACGCAGATCACCGCCACGCACACGCCCGCGATCACCAGATGCTTGCGGTAGAGCGGGTAGCACGCAACCACAAGCGTCACGGCCGCGGCGGGCCAGAAGAACCGGTTGAGCGTCGCCAGCCCGATGACAAGAGCCAGCACCAGTCCGCTCAGGGCGACCGGCCACCAGCGGCGATTCAGCATCAGGCCGGTGAAGAGCGTCATCGAAAAGATGGCGAGTGTGCTCGTGTGGCCGACGCGGTTGTAATAGTGGAGAAGGATGTCTGAGGGATTCGTGGGCGGCTGCAAACGGCCCCAGTAATACAGGCTGCCGGCGGCCAGCAGCACGCAGGCCACCCAGTTGATCAACACCATCCACTCGGGTTTCGTCGTGCGCGTGCCGATCAGCCAGAACGCGAAGAACGACACCAGCGGATACAGCACTTCGTCGAGCCATGCGTGCATGCTGTCGCGCGGATACGGTGACCATGCGATCGACGCCAGCGCCCACGCACTCCAGATAACGATAGGCCACAGCAACGGCCAGTGCAGCGGCGACGGCCGCTGCGAAGAACAAGCCGCGGCAAGTGTGCCGATACCTACCAGTCCCAGCGCCATGTTCTCGAGCGCGGTCATATGGGCGAACATCGCGACAAACATAATCACTGGACACGCCACCCACAGAACGCGTTCCACCTGCTTGCACGTCTTCGTCATTGCACTCCCGGAAGGACCGTCTGCAAGCTGTTGCAGACGACCTCAAGCGAAATAAATCCCATGCAGTCCGCATGGTCACCACGCCACGCGACGCACGTCTTCGTGTTGCGGTCACAGCGGCGAGCCCAGGCCACGTGCCGTCTGAAGATATCTTGTTGATTGCGGCACGGCATGTCCGCGATAGTAACCGGCATGAACGGTGCATCGCGCCAGTAATTTCCCGCGCCGTGTATCAACGCGTTACCAGGGCCGAATAATGTAACTGTCGGCACGCCGGTCAGACGCCCGAGGTGCGCTACGCCCGTATCAGGACAGACAATCGCGCGCGCGCCTGCGAACAGATGCCACACCTGTCCCAGATCGATCCGGCCCGCGAAATTCGGGTAACGGCCATCGGGATCAATGACATCGATCAGCGCCGTCTCGCTCGGTCCGCCACTCCACACAGGCGTGAACCCGCGTGCTTCGACAAACGCCGCCAGCGCTCGCCAGCGTTCATCGGGCCAGCGCTTGACCTCGGTGCTCGCGCCTGGATGTAACACCACGTAAGGACTTCGCAACACGCGCGCGTCGGGTTCTGAAAACCCGGCGGGCGCAGGCGCCGGCCAGTCGCTCAGCCGATACGGCCGCGGCGGTGGCCCGGCCACCAGTTCGGCCGCAAGATCCGCCCATGCAGCGGGTGCATCGGGATACGGCACGGCTTCGTCAAGCGGCACGTTTTTCCAGGCCGGCTTGTCCGCAGCATGTCCGACGATCCATCGGCACCCGGCCGCCAGCGCAAGCCACGCGTGTCGATTATCCCCGGCCACGATGCCAAGATCGTACGGCCCCGAACGCAGCACCGCATTGACCGAGCGGAAGTCGCGCGGGTCGAAGGGAATAATGTCGATGCCAAACGGCCGACCCGCATAGAGCGGCACGATCGGCTTGGGACAGGTCAGCACGATCCGCGCGTCAGGATATTGCGCGCGAAGTTTCGCAACGAGCGGCGTGAGCAAGAGCGTGTCGCCGAGCAGCAAATGATGCGCAATCAGGATGCGCTTCAAGACTTGAGGCTTGCGGCGCAGCGGCTTCAACGCCAGCCGGGGCAACGCGCGGGCAAAGATGCGCACGCGTCCGGAAAGTCGGCTCATTCGGGTGGCGTTCCTACGTGAAATCGAGATTATGCCGGTTGGTGGTGGTGAGCCCAGGTTTTCCGGGTTTTCATAGTCGCCATACTACGAGACCTGCCGCGCCGATGACATCAAGCGGCAGGCTCGACTTCACATCGGCGAATACGGCGCCGGGTTTCGCCAGCGCCAGCAAGGCGTCAGTCTTCTCCAGAAACTCGCGATGCGGAACCGCCAGCACGATCAGGTCGGCGGGTTCCAGTGCGTCGAAACCCGTCAGCGTCACGCCGTATTCATCGAAGGCTTCCACGGCATCGGCGAGCGGATCGTGAAGCTGAACCTCGAGCCCGTAGTCTTGCAGGTGATGCACGATATCGATGACTTTCGAATTGCGCAAATCCGGACAATTTTCCTTGAACGTCAGCCCAAGGACCACCGCCTTTGCACGCAGCGGCGCGCGCCCGGTCCGGATCAGCGTCTTCACGGCGCGATCGGCCACGAAACGGCCCATGCCGTCGTTCACGCGCCGGCCGGCGAGGATCAGTTGGGGCGTATAACCGGAGACCTGCGCCTTGTGCGTCAGGTAATACGGATCCACGCCAATGCAATGTCCGCCCACCAGTCCTGGCGTGAAATCCAGGAAGTTCCATTTGGTGCCGGCGGCGTCCAGAACTTCGCGTGTGTCGATGTCGAGATAATCGAAGATGATGGCCGCCTCGTTCATCAGCGCAATATTCAGGTCGCGCTGCGTATTCTCGATGACCTTCGCGGCCTCGGCCACCTTGATCGAACCGGCACGGTACACACCGGCCGTCACCACCGAGCCATAGACCTTCGCCACCAGATCAAGCGTTTCGGCATCCGACCCGGACACAATCTTCACGATATTGCGAAACGTATGCTGCTTGTCGCCGGGATTGATGCGCTCCGGACTGTAGCCAACCGTGAAATCCATCCCCAGCTTGAGGCCCGATTCACGCTCGAGGATCGGGATGCAAATTTCCTCGGTGACGCCGGGATAGACCGTCGATTCGTACACGACCACGTCGCCGCGTTTGAGCGCCCGGCCAACCGTCTCGGATGCCTGCTTCACCGGCATCAGGTCCGGCTGCGCGCCCGAGCTGATTGGCGTAGGCACCGCGACAATATGAAAATTGGCTTGCCGGAGCACGTCGATGCTATCGGTGAGCTCGAGGTGAGCCGCGGCCAGTTCCTCCTGGCGAACTTCGCCATTGCGATCGAGGCCCGCACACAGTTCGGCTAGCCGGGCCGGACTCGTATCGAACCCGATCGTGCGGCGTTGCAGGCCGAATGCAATGGCGACCGGCAAACCCACATAGCCCAGACCAATGACGGAGACGTGGCGATCATGCATGGTAATAAGTACTCGCAATGGTCAGGACGGGCATGCCCGAAGGCCACTCCCGGCAGATCAGCAAGGGACGGGCCAACCGCTGGCAGGCCGTCATTTGATTTTCAGATACAGGCGGCTGAGAAGCGGCCGGCTATGCACCCACAAGCGACTTTTCAGCCACGCGGCCGGCTTGTCGCGCACGTCCAGCCGCAAGATGCGCGCCGGATTGCCATGACGCGGGTTGGTGCCGGGTTCAACGGTGTAGAGATGGCGAAAACCCGCCGCGTGCGCTTCTTCTACGTAGTCGGTATCGAAATAGCCTTGCGGCCAGCACAGATGATCCGATACATCCCCAAGATGATGCGCGAGTGCCGCCCGTGCCTGCAGCAGGTCGTCGCGCAGGCTCGAGCGCTTGGTGGATGCATTGGCGCTCACGCGGTCCCAGCGCGTATGGGTGTGCGTGTGGCTGTGAAACTCGAACGTCCCGGCTTGACGCATTACATCGATTTCCGACCAGCGCATGACAGCCCGGTCGCTCTCACCGGCCTCGATCGCCGCTTTCGCTGCCGAGTGGCCTAGCAGGTCCGGTAGGTCCGGTAGGTTCCTGGCGGAAGTTGAAGCCAGCGCGTTCGGACGCACAGGGCCGCTATTTACCCAGCCCGACACCAGGAATCCGAGCGCTGTAAAACCGTATTTGGCGAGCACTGGATGCGCGTGAACCCAGTTGTCGAGATACCCGTCGTCGAAGGTGAGTACGACCGACTTCGCCGGCACAGGCTCGCCCGCCAGATATGCGCTGAACGCCTGCGCGCCGAGCGTGGTGTAACCCTCGCGCGCGAGCATGGCCATCTGGTCCGCGAAATGTACGGGCGACACCGTCACCGCACCCGCCGCCGGACTCACGTGGTGATACATCAACACGGGCACGGCGCGCGCGGTGCTCAACGTCGTACTCATGCAGCGCCTCGCTCGCTCAGGCTGCTTTGATAAAACGCGGCCGTCTCGTTTGCCATGGTATCGACGGAAAAGCGCGTCTGCGTGATCCGCAAACCGGCTTCACCCATGCGGCGGCGTTCGTCCGGAGCATCGACCAGGCGCAGCAGCGCGGCGGCCAGCGCGGGGTCGTCGTGCGCGGGCACGAGCAGGCCGTTCACGCCGTCATCGATCACTTCCGGCACGCCATCCACCGCCGTTCCGATCACCGGAAGGCCTGCCGCCATTGCCTCGATGAACGACGTGCCCAGCGCCTCTTGATGAGTCGGCAGCACAAACAGGTCGAAGCCCGCCAAGACGTTGGGAATATCGCGGCGCAGGCCGAGTAAATGGATGTGACCCGCAAGCCCTTGCGCTTGAACGTTCGCGCGAATTTCGTCGAAGAGCGGACCGTCGCCGGCGAAGACAAAATGCAGGTTCGGCCGCTGTTCGATCAACGGCCTCGCGACGCGGATCAGATCGGGATGACCCTTCTTGTCGCGCATGATGGCCACCGTGCCCGCGATCACGGCGTCCTCGCCAAGACCCAGTTCAGCGCGCAACGTGGAACTCACGCGGCTCACCGGCTGCGACTTGACGATGCCCGTATAGATCGTGACGATATCCTTCTGCGGCACGCCCTCGGAGACCAGATAACGCATCACCGACTGGCTGACCGCCACCACCTTGTGCGGGAGCCACGTGTAGGTCGCCCGCGACGTGATGGCGAGCGCCAGATGCCGGGTCCGCACGATCAGCGGTGTGCCCGAGAGCCGCGCGGCGGCGCCGCCGAGCAGGCTGTCGCGGCCACTGTGGGTGTTTAGTACATCGAAGCGGCCCTGCTTGAGAATGTGCCGCATATGCGCAACCGCGTTGATGTCGGCCCCTGAACGCATGGGCGTGGTGTGGACCGTGAAGCCTTCAGCCCCAAGACGCTCGCCGAGCCGTGCACCCGGCACGCAGACGAGTTCGAGCGTATGACCGCGTTCGCGCAGCGCGAGCATTTCCTTGAACGTCCGATGTTCCTGACCGCCCCACCCGTTGGACGATTCGCTGTGCAGAATTCTCAGCGGTTTCATTACTATGGCGAACTCCGAATGAATCTTGGTAGTGTCAACGTGGATGGTGCCGAAATCGGATGCGGCTTGGGGACCCGCGTTTCGCGTGTTTCGTGCGCTGTGTCAGTGAGTCGGTGAGCTGAATCTCCCGCGTCAAGCTACTCACGTTTGCATGCTCGCGTTGCGTCCTTTCCGGCGATGCATTCCGTCTCGCGGCCGTTCGCGGTTTTCGGACTCGTGGCCGGCCGCCCACGGCACGCAGTCATTGGTCTGGTATAACGGTGGCCGGGCGGCCAGGATTGATGCGCAACGCGTATGGCGTGAATTCACCCGGCCTCGCCAAGCTTGGCAGTCCCTGTTACGGACGAGACAAGCCGGAGACAGCGACTATAAACGCAGCAGTCACCGCTGAAACTTTTCGCATCAAATTATAGCAATTCGCATACCCCACGCTTAAGCCCCATGACTCGTCAAACGCTCGGTATTGCCCTCATTACCTTCAATGCAGCCGCACGCCTCGCGCAGTGTCTCGAAGCGGTTTCCTTCGCCGATGAAATCGTCGTGATCGACGGCGGCAGTACCGACGCAACCGTGGGCATAGCGGAGGCGCATCGTGCGCGCGTGATCGAGGCGCGCGACTGGCCGGGGTTCGGGCCGCAGAAAAATCGTGCGCTCGATGCGCTCACGACCGACTGGGTGTTATCCATCGACGCCGACGAAGTGGTCTCGCCGGAACTGGGCGCCGCGATCCGTGCGGCGCTCTCGAAGCCGCAAGCCGAGGTTTACGCGGTCGACCGGCTATCGAATTTTTGCGGACAATGGGTGCGGCACAGCGGCTGGTATCCGGACTGGATTCCGCGTTTGTTCAAACGCGGGTCAGCCCGTTTCTCCGATGACCTCGTGCACGAGCGTCTGGTGCTGATCAACCCGGATGCTGCCAAGGTCGCGCGTCTGCAGGGCAAGCTGATGCACTATTCCTACGAGGATTTTGAGACCGTCTTGCGCAAGATGGATAACTATTCCACGGCCGGGGCGCGTCAACGGCACGCAGCGGGCAAACGCGGCAGCCTGGCTACGGCGGTGCTGCGGGGGGCGTGGGCCTTTGTTCGTACCTACCTTCTGCGACGCGGCTTTCTCGACGGCCGCGCGGGTTTCATGATTGCCGTGTTCAATGCGCAGACCGTGTATTACCGGTTTCTCAAGCTCTCTGAACTGAACCGGATGCGCTGACAGGCTTGTCGGCAACTATGCGCTCGGCGAGCGCCAGCAATGCTGAAATGTGCGCGGCAATGCTGGTGTCGTACAGGATGGATGCTGCCGTCACGTTGGTATTTTTTGCATCCAGTGCACGACGGACGGCGTGCCGCAGGCCATCTGTATCGCCCGGTTTGAAGGTAAATTTTGCGTTGTCCGCAATCGCGCTGCAACAGCCTACGCTGGTTGGAAAAATCACCGGCGTGCCGCACATCACGGATTCGATACCGACCAGCCCGAACGGCTCGTACTTTGAGGCCAGCACGGTGAAATCCGCAGCACGATAAGCATCCTCGATATTCTTCGCATAACCGATATAGCGCAGTTGCCCGGAGGTCTGCGCGGGCGGCCGCCCCGCGACCGCGACAACCACCGGCAGGCCGCTGTCACGCAGCGCGGCCTCGATCAGCGGCAAACCCTTGCGCTCGTGGCTGCTCGACGGAAACAGCAGCACGATTTCTTGATCGGCGAAACCAAAGCGCTTGCGCAGTTCGCTACGTTTCTCGTGCGACACGGGAGAAAACCGCGCGCCGTCGACCGGCGGATAAAGTACGCGGATTTTTGAGTCGGCCACGCCATAGAGTGAGCGCAATTCGTTGCGCATCATGTCCGAGTGGGCGACGATTACGCTGGCTTGCTGGTACTGCAAACGCTCAAGCACGATCTGGCGGCTGTCCGAGCGCCGCTCACGCCGGCCGGTCGCGGCGAGAAAGCCGATATGCGTACCACCGCAAACCGCTATCTCGGAGGACTCCACACGGTTGCAGCCAATCAGCAGATCTACGCGTGCCTTCTTGCGCGCCCGTTTGAGCGCCCAGTTGTAATACGTGTCGCGCAGTCTGGAAGGCAGGAACGACACATTGATCCGGCGTGCGTCGACCATCTGGCTTTCGGGCTGCGACGGATCGATCTTGCGTGCGAAAAACACTGGCTTGCGCTCGCCGGTGAAGCCAGCCGCGTTGAGCCCCCGAATCAGGTCCAGCGCGTAACGCTCCAGTCCGCCGCTGAGTTTCAGCGCATTCGCGGAGATCGCAACTTTCATCCCGGCGCGCATCAATACACAATTTCGATTGAGCTTCCCGCGAATTCGCCGCGCAAGGCCGTAATGAGATCGTCGGTCGGCTTGACCCGCCATGCATCGCCGAGCCGCACTTCACCCTCCGCATGCTCGCTGCGATACACAATGCTCACGTTCAGGCCATTCGGGATATGCACCGGTTGCCGTTGACCGCGGCCGCCGTCACGATCACCGCCTCCTCGCGAGCCTCCGCGCGACGGCGCCTGCACCGCTGCCGGCGGTGCCGCCTGTTCAGGCGGCGCGCAATAGGCTTCCAGCACTTTCTTAAGCCGCAGCGAGTCGGCATTGCCGTTCATTTCCACCTTCACCGCCTGCGCATATCGGCTGCGTGAGCGTTCGAGATCCATGGCCGCTTCCACCGTAAAACGGATGCCGCCGGTGAACGCGTCGTTGCGTGCCTGTCCCTGCACGACCAGCAACTCGTCTTCCTTGTAGAGCGCCTTGTTCGCTTCGAACTGCTCGTTGTACACGGTCACTTCGCACTGGCCGGTGCCGTCGTCCAGATTCACGATCAGCATCTTCCCGCGCTGGGTCATCTGGGTGCGCATGGTGGTGATCACGCCTGCAACAAGCTTGTCGCGCCCTTCCTTCAATTCGCCGATCTTCTGGCGCACGAAGCGCCGCACTTCGGTCTTGTACGCGTCGAACAGATGGCCCGACAGATAGAAACCCAGCGCGCTCTTCTCTTCCTGCAAACGCTTCTTGTCCGACCACATGGGTTCGTCGAGAAGGTCGTGGCCCTGCTGCGGTTCGTCGCCCATGTCGAAGAGACCGGACTGCATGGCGTTGGCCGCGGCTTGATCGGCCGCTTCCATTGCAAGAGCCACCGATGCGATCAATTGCGCGCGGTTTTCGTGCAGCGAGTCGAACGCGCCGGCACGGATCAGCGCTTCAACCGTGCGCCGATTCACCATGCGCCGATCCACCCGCATGCAGAAGTCGAAAAGATCGGTGAACGGCGCTTCTTCCCGCGCGCGCAAGATTTCTTCGATAGCGCTCTGCCCGCTTCCCTTCACCGCGCCAAGGCCATATCGAATGGTCTTCGAGCGCGTGCCGTTAGCTTCGGCCACCGGCTCGAACCGGTACGCCGACTGGTTGATGTCCGGAGGCAACACGGCCATCTTGTTGGACAGACAATCCTCGAACAGGATCTTGACCTTGTCCGTGTCGTCCATGGCGAGCGACATATTCGCCGCCATGAATTCCGCTGGATGATGCGCCTTGAGCCACGCCGTGAAATACGCGAGCAACGCATAAGCGGCCGCGTGTGACTTGTTGAAACCGTAGCCCGCGAACTTCTCCATCAAGTCGAAGATTTCGTCGGCTTTCGTTGCGGTCAGTCCATTCTTCGCTGCGCCCTGCCGGAACAGTTCGCGATGCTCGGCCATTTCCTCGGCCTTCTTCTTCCCCATCGCGCGACGCAGCAAGTCGGCGCCACCGAGCGAATATCCGCCGATGATCTGCGCCATCTGCATCACCTGCTCCTGATAGACCATGATGCCGTAGGTCTCTTTCAGGACCGATTCCACACGCGGATCGGGATACTCGACGATCTCGCGGCCGTGCTTACGCGCGCAGAAGCTCGGGATCAGGTCCATTGGACCCGGCCGGTACAACGCCACGAGCGCGATGATGTCCTCGAACCGGTCAGGCTGCGCGTCCTTCAGCATGCCCTGCATGCCGCGGCTTTCCAGCTGAAACACAGCAACCGTATTGGCTTTCTTGAGGATCTGGAACGAAGCCGGGTCGTCAAGCGGGACCTGCGACAAGTTCCAGTCTTTCTTCGAAGGATCCAGGCGGCGGATGTACCGCTCGGCCCAATCGAGAATGGTGAGCGTAGTCAAACCCAAGAAGTCGAACTTCACCAGCCCGACCGCTTCCACGTCGTCCTTGTCATACTGGCTAACCACGCCGCCGTCTTCGCCCTGCGTATAAAGCGGGCAAAAATCCGTGAGCTTGCCGGGCGCAATCAACACGCCGCCCGCGTGCATGCCGACGTTACGCGTCAGCCCTTCCACGCGCTGCGCGAGCTCAATCAGCTGATGCACTTCGTCTTCGTTGTCGAAGCGCTCCTGCAGCGTAGGCTCTTCCTTCAGCGCGTCCGCGATGGTCACGTGCTTGCCCGGCTTGAACGGGATCAGCTTGGCAATGCCGTCGGTGAACATGTAGCCGAGATCGAGCACCCGGCCAATGTCGCGCACGGCCGCCTTCGCCGCCATCGTGCCGAAGGTCGCGATCTGCGACACGGCGTCCGCGCCATACTTCTGTTTCACGTACTGAATGACGCGGTCCCGCCCTTCCTGACAGAAGTCGATGTCGAAGTCAGGCATGGACACGCGGTCCGGGTTCAGGAAACGTTCGAACAGCAGGTTGTACTTGAGCGGGTCGAGGTCGGTAATGAACAGCGCGTACGCGACCAGCGAACCGGCGCCCGATCCCCGGCCTGGACCGACCGGCACGCCATTGTTCTTCGCCCACATGATGAAGTCGGCGACGATCAGGAAGTAACCCGGAAAGCCCATGCCGATAATCGTCTTGCACTCGAATTCCAGACGCGCGTAATAGGTCTCGCGCTGCGCTTCGCGTGCGGCTTCGTCGGGATAAAGCTGCGCGAGCCGGACCTCGAGCCCGTCTTTCGACAACTGCACGAGATAGTCGTCGAGCGACATGCCGTCGGGCGTCGGGAACAGCGGCAGTTTCGGCTTGCCGAGCTCGAGCTTCAGGTTGCAGCGCTTCGCGATCTCCACGGTGTTCGCCAGCGCCGACGGAAGGTCCGCGAACAGCGCGCACATCTCGTCTTGCGTGCGGAAATATTGCTCGGTCGT
>NZ_JAQGMM010000506.1 GCF_028292365.1 Caballeronia sp. | reverse complement strand
GGTGCTGTCGAGCACGGGGCCACGCGCGGTGGCATCGTAGACATCGATCTGCAATGCGCCGATGGTGCCGTGATTCGCACGGTCATTGACGAAGTCCCACGCGTCCTGCTCGTGGACAGTCAGCCGGGCATCGTCGTTCGGCAGTTCGAACATGGTTCGCGCTGCTATCACGACGGACGGGTTCAGTTCGACCGCTTCCACCTTCGCGCGCTTGAGGAACACGTGTGCAAACTTCGTCAGCGCGGCCGAGCCAAGTCCGAGTTGCACGATGCGCTTCGGCGTCTCGATGAACAACAGCCACGCCATCATCTGCTGCGCGTATTCAAGCTCGATGTGATTCGGCTTCTTCAGGCGCATCGCGCCTTGCACCCATTCGGTGCCGAAATGCAGGAAACGCACGCCGTCCTCTTCCGAGAACGTCACGGGCGCGAAACGCGGTTTGCGCGGGACATCAATGCGCGGCGCGTCGTCGAGATCCTCGTCGCGCTCGCGCTTCGCGCGCTTGCCCTGCTTACCGTGTTTCTTGTCTTGCTTGTCGAGTTTGTCTTGACGCTTGCTGCCGAACGCACGAGCTTCCGCCGACGCACGTTTGATTAATTGGGTCATTTAAGGATGTCGCGCCAGATGCGCAATTTTTGATCGAACGAGAGGATAGCATTCGCCGGACTCGACGAAGGCAGGACGAGGGTTTCGAAGCCCGCCGCGCGGATCACGGGCTCGAAACGGCCAGAGGTTTTACCGTTGAAGCAGAGCTTTTTCAGCCGCGGCGCATGCAGGCGGAATGAGGCGAAATCGTTGGGGTTGGCGTTGCGGATCGCGGTGTCGAGACTGCCTTCGCGCTCGCAGGCGGCAAGCACGTCCCATAGGCCAATGCCGTGTTTCAACAACCGGAGCACGCGTTCATCGTAGGGAAGCTCGTTCAACGGCTCCCCGATCACTGTTCCCACCAGCCGCCAGAACTGATTACGCGGATGCGCGTAATACTGCGCGGCATCGAGCGACGCCACGCCGGGAAAGCTGCCGAGAATCAGCGTGTGCGTGTTTTCATCGGCGATGGGCGGGAAGCCTTTCAGCATTGTTCGCGATGCTCGAGGAAGGACCAGAGCGCTGGCAGGAAGCATTCGGTGACCATCAACGGCGCGTCTTTGCGCAGGAATACCGAACGGCGGGCAACGAACGCGTGCGGTTTTTCGTGAGGCGTTTGTCTCGCGGCGAGCTTGTAGAGCGGATCGCGCGCATCGATCCTTTTGCTCGTGAGCGGCGAGCGCCACACGCTGCCATCGCTATATAGCAACTCTGCAAGCGGGCGCGCCCTCAATCGACGCATGGCTTGCCACACGCCCGAACTGGCATAGAGCGGCACAACGCTATGCGCCGCGACGAACGGCACGCGGTTCACGTTCAGCACGACTTCGCGGATCCATACAGGCGTGCGCGGCGTGATGTCCAGTGCTGCGGCTTCGTCCGGCCACGGCTGCCCGACCATCTCACGCGTGACCTCGACGGTGACATCGCCTAGTTTGCGCAAATGCGCGGTCAGCGAACCGCCGCGCGTGAGCCAGTCCTTCTGATCAGCGGTGAAAGTGGGAAGCGGACGGTCGCGCCATTGCGTCGTAGAGAGGTTTTTCGGCATGCGCGAGATTATAAAACCAGACACGCATATAGGAGGATTCGTATAGATGTCGGCGTGCGCTCACGGGAGACTGGCGAACCGGTCGGGAGATGTCCGGCGCTCGCGGCAACCTTGTTGCGGGCCTTCTATCAAGCATGAGAGGAAACACATGTCGGTTAATACAAAACAAACGTCGAAGGTCGTCGCCACGCTGGCGTCGCATACGTTGCATGATCCAAAGGCGTCGGTGACGGCAAAAACGCTCGCGGGCTCCGCGGTCTCACAAGCGCACTCAAAGAATCAGACCGGCGCCAGGGTCGAGCACTTAGCGGGGCAAGTCCTGAAAAGCAATAAGTACTCGAAGGACACTAAAACCCTTGCAGCATCGGTTGTGGCGCAATCGACCAAGGACCGCAAGCTGAAATAGGCCTCGACGCTGCGACCCTGAGCCGGAATAAAAAATGCGCTGCCAGTTTCCCGGCAGCGCATTTTTTCCACTTCTTTCCAACGCCGATTTATCGAGCCAGCAACAACGCGTTAGTCCGCTTCACAAAACTTGCCGGATCTTCCAGCGATCCCCCTTCGGCCAGCATCGCCTGATCGAAGAGCAGGTGACACCAGTCGCTGAAGTTAGCGTCATCGGCGTGCAACTGCTTGACCAGCGGATGTTCCGGATTCACTTCCAGAATCGGCTGCATCTGCGGCGCTGCCTGACCTGCTTGCTTGAGCATGCGTTGCAAGTAGCCACTCATGTCGCCGTCATCGGCAACAAGACACGTCGGCGAATCAGTCAGACGGAACGTCAGGCGCACGTCCTTCGCCTTGCCTTCCAGCGCGGCCTTCATGCTTTCGACCAGTGGCTTCAACTCTTCGCCGACCTTCTCCTGCGCCTGCTTTTCCTCGTCGTTCAGCGCGCCGAGATCCAGGTCGCCCCGCGCCACGCTTTGCAGCGGCTTGCCATCGAATTCGTTGAAGAACGACAGCATCCATTCATCGACACGATCCGTCAGCAGCAGCACTTCCACACCCTTCTTGCGGAACACTTCCAGATGCGGGCTGTTCTTCGCGGCTTGCCACGTATCAGCGGTGACGTAATAGATCTTCGTTTGCTCGGGCTTCATGCGCGTCACGTAGTCGGCCAGTGCCACGGTCTGCTCCGACGAATCCGTATGCGTCGATGCAAACCGCACAAGCTTCGCAATCCGCTCGCGATTGCCGTAATCCTCGCCGATGCCTTCCTTGAACACCTGCCCGAACTCTTTCCAGAACGTGTCGTATTTGGCTTTCTCAGCGTCATCCGTTGCTTCTGCCGACGACGATGCCACTTCTTCCAGCATCGATAAAACGCGCTTGGTCACGCCTTCGCGGATCGCCTTCACATCGCGGCTTTCCTGCAGGATTTCACGCGATACATTCAGCGGCAAATCGGCCGAATCGACCACGCCCTTCACGAAACGCAAGTATGTCGGTACGAGTTGATCCGCGTCGTCCATGATGAACACGCGCTTCACATACAACTTCAAACCGCCTTTATGATCGCGGTTCCACATATCGAACGGCGCGTGCTTCGGCACATACAGCAACTGCGTGTATTCGCTACGGCCTTCCACGCGGTTGTGGGTCCACGCGAGCGGATCGTCGTGATCGTGGGAAAGGTGCTGATAGAACAACTTGTATTGTTCGTCGGTGATATCGCTCTTCGGACGCGTCCAGAGCGCACTCGCCTGATTCACGGTTTCGTCTTCGTCCTTCGTGACCATCTCGGACTTCTCTGCATCCCACTCTTCCTTCTTCATCAGGATGGGCAATGCGACGTGATCCGAGTACTTCTGGATGATCGACTTCAGCTTGTGCGTGGAGAGGAATTCGTCTTCTTCCGGACGCAGATGCAACGTGATGCTCGAACCGCGTTGCGCGCGCTCGATCTGTTCAACAACAAAATCGCCTTCGCCCGCGCTTTCCCAGCGCACGCCTTCGCTTGCCGGCAAACCGGCGCGACGCGTTTCAACCGTGATCTTGTCCGCGACGATAAAACCCGAGTAAAAGCCCACGCCAAACTGGCCGATCAGCGCAGCATCCTTTTGCTGATCGCCGGAGAGCTTCGAGAAGAATTCCTTCGTTCCCGAGCGCGCAATCGTACCGAGATTCGAGATCGCTTCTTCGCGGCTCATGCCAATGCCGTTATCGTCAATAGTCACGGTGCGCGCCGCTTTATCGTACGAGATGCGGATGCGCAGATCCGGATCGCTTTCATACAGCGCGCTATTTTCGATACCTTCAAAACGCAGCTTGTCCGCCGCGTCCGATGCGTTCGAAATCAGCTCGCGCAGGAAAATTTCCTTGTTGCTGTAAAGCGAGTGGATCATCAGATGCAGAAGTTGTTTAACTTCTGCCTGAAAGCTCATGGTTTCTTGTGCCATGGTCGGCTCCTCTGGTTGTGTCTAGTGTTGACGGATTTTTAAAGCGGTAGCGAAGCGGCCGGCATTTTGTGACCGGACGTACCGGACATATTGGCCGTCACGGTAAATGCCTCGGTGCATTGCCAGAAAAGCATCGCGCGAATTCTGCGACAAATGAGGTCGCCCCGCCATAATTTCAAGGGGCGGGCCGTAGGAGCGTGATGGTGCTCGAGCCGAAACTCCAGTGGCCTTATCCCACGCGATCCGAGTAAGCGGAAAGCATCGCGGGAAGGCCCGGATCGCCGCAATTCGCGATGTTAAAGCGCATCCACGTGCTGGGCAGCTGATGCGGGGAAAACAAGCTGCCGGGCGTCAGCAAAAAACCGGCTTCGTGTCCGGCGGCAGCGAGCCCTTCAGAGTCCACGCCGGTATCGGCCCATAAAAACATACCCGCCGATGGCACCAGATACGGCTTGTAGCCGACTTTTTCGAACATCCGGACGGTTTTCTCCCGGACTCCGTCCAATTTTGCGCGCAGCCGTTCCACGTGACGCCGGTAATGACCGTCGGTGAGCACCTTGTACAGCACGCGCTCGTTGAGTTCGGGGCTCGTCATGCCGACCAGCATTTTCTGATCGGCGATAGCGTTCGCCACTTCAGGCGCCGCGGCGACATAACCCACGCGCAAATTCGGCGCGAGCGTCTTCGAATAGCTGTTAAGGAAAATCACCCGCTTCAGCTGGTCGAGGCTCGCGAGGCGTGTTGCGGGGAAATTGGTCGGGCAGAGGTCCCCATAGATATCGTCTTCCACGACGATGAAATCGTAGGTTTCCGCCAGTTGCAGAATGCGAAACGCCTGCGCCGCTGTCAGCGACGTGCCCGTGGGATTCTGCAGCACGGAATTGATCACGAGCATCTTCGGGCGCCAGGTCTGGACCATGGCTTCGAGCGCGTCGAGATCAGGCCCATCCGGGGTGTACGGCATGCCGACCAGCCGCGCGCCCTGCGCGACGAAGCGGCCAAACATCTGGAACCAGGCGGGGTCACCCACTATCACTGTATCCCCGGGCTTCACGAAGACCCGCGCGATCAGGTCGATGGCCTGCGTCACGCCGGACACCATCACGATCTGCTCCGTCGACGCGCCTATCTCCAGCTCTTCCAGCCGCGTCTGGATTTGCTGGCGCAGCGGCAGGAATCCTTGCGGCGTGCCAAAGCCGAGCATTTGCGCGCCGCTTTGCCGGCTCATGGAGCGCAGCGCGCTGGTCAGCAATTCGCCGTTCAACCAGCTGGCCGGCAGATAACCTATGCCCGGCCCTTTCGCCGGACTCGACGTATGCAGCATGTTGCGCAGCAGCCAGACCACGTCGATAGAGCTGGGCACCGGCGCGCGCTCGGTGGCCAATGTTGGGTGGACGTGGGAATCGTTGGAACTGGTCCGGTCGCGCACGAAAAACCCGGAGCCGCGCCGCGAGTCCAGATACCCGTGCGCGACCAGTCGTTCGTACGCCTCGACCACCGTGAAACGCGACACGCCCTT
>NZ_JAQGMM010000503.1 GCF_028292365.1 Caballeronia sp. | reverse complement strand
TTCAAGGAGTGCCACGGCCTCCAATGCGGCTTCTGTACGCCCGGCATGGTGATGAGCGCGACCTCCCTCGCCGCGCAAAAACCCGATCTCACCGAAGCCGATGTCCGCGAACAACTCGACGGCAATCTCTGCCGATGTACGGGGTATCACAACATCGTGAAAGCGATAGTGCAGGGCGCGCAAGCCATGAAGGCCTCGCCCTAAGGGCCGCGCCCTAAGGGCCGCGCCCTGAGCTGCCGCCCGCGCTTCCAGCAAAGCCTCACCGAAGCCGCACTCACCTTTCCGATGAAGATTCGCGCCTGAACAGGAGTCCGCGATGAACGCCCCTGAAACACCCGATACCCACCGCCTGATCGGCGCTGCCGTCAAACGCAAGGAAGACTATCGCTTCCTGACGGGCAACGGCCAGTACACCGACGACGTCGTCCTCCCGCGCCAAACCTATGGCGTCTTCCTGCGCTCGCCGTACGCACACGCAACGATCCGCAGCATCGACATCACGGCCGCCAAAGAAGCACCCGGCGTCGTCGCGATCTTCACTGGCGCCGACATGGCCGGCGAGAGCGTCGGCGGATTGCCGTGCGGCTGGCTGATCCACAACATCGACGGAAAGCCGATGAACGAACCGCCCCATCCCGTGATTGCACATACGAAAGTGCGCCATGTGGGCGATCAGGTGGCGTTGATCGTCGCGGAATCGGTGAAGGAAGCGAAGGATGCGATCGAATTGATCGAGGTGGACTACGACGTGCTGCCGGCTGTCGTCGATACCGCCACCGCAGCCGATCCGGGCCAGCCGCAAGTCCACGATGAAGCGCCGAACAACCTCTGCTACACGTGGGGCCACGGCGATAAAGCCGCCACCGACGCCGCCTTCGCGAAAGCCGCTCACGTGACCACGCTGGATATCGTGAATCAGCGCTTGGTGCCGAACGCGATCGAACCGCGCGCCGTGAACGCGAGTTATTCCAAGTCCGACGACAGCTACACGGTCTACGTCGCGAACCAGAATCCTCACGTCGAGCGTTTGTTGATGGCGGCGTTTGTGTTGTCTTTGCCTGAATCGAAACTGAGGATCATTGCGCCCGATGTGGGCGGCGGTTTCGGCTCGAAGATTTATCTGTATGCGGAAGATGTGGCGTTGACGTGGGCATCGAAGAAAGTCCGGCGGCCGATCAAGTGGACGTGCGAGCGCTCGGAAGCTTTTCTCTCCGATGCCCACGGCCGCGATCACGTCACCAAAGCCGAATTGGCGATGGACGCTGACGGCAAGTTCCTCGGCCTTCGCGTTCACACGACGGCGAACATGGGCGCGTATCTATCGACGTTCGCGTCCGCGATTCCCACCATCCTGTACGCGACGCTACTCGCCGGCCAGTACGCCACGCCCGCGATCTACGCCGAGGTGAAGGCGGTCTTCACGAACACGGTTCCCGTCGATGCTTATCGCGGCGCTGGACGTCCCGAAGCGACCTATGTGATCGAGCGCATCGTGGAGACGGCGGCGCGTGAAATGAACATCGATCCGGCTGAATTGAGGCGACGCAACTTCATCCGGTCGTGGCCGTACACCACGCCGGTCGGCCTGACCTACGACTCCGGCGATTACTCGGCCCTGCTCGACCGCGCGATGGAACTCGCCGATGTGAAAGGGTTTCCTTCCCGGCGCGAGGAATCGAAGAAAAACGGCAAGCTGCGCGGGCTTGGATACTCCTGCTATATCGAGGCGTGCGGGTTGGCGCCATCGAATCTGGCGGGCGCGTTGGGCGCGCGGGCGGGTTTGTTCGAAGCCGGCGAAATCCGTGTGCATCCAACGGGTTCGGTCACCGTGTTCACCGGCTCGCACAGCCACGGTCAAGGGCACGAAACCACCTTCGCGCAAGTGGTGGCGGACCGGCTGGGGGTATCGATGGATAACATCGAGATCGTTCACGGCGATACCGGCCGGATTCCATTCGGCATGGGCACATACGGCTCACGATCCATCGCGGTGGGCGGCTCGGCGATCATGAAGGCGCTCGACAAGATCGAGGACAAGGCCAAGAAAATCGCGGCGCATTTGCTGGAAGCATCGGCGGAAGATATCGAGTTTAAGGACGGCATTTTCCGCGTGGTGGGTACCGACCGGACGAAGGCGTTCGCGGAGGTATCGCTGGCGGCTTACGTGCCGCACAACTTCCCGCTCGACAAGCTCGAACCGGGCCTCAACGAAAACGCGTTCTACGATCCGAGCAACTTCACGTATCCATCGGGCGCGTATTTGTGCGAGCTGGAAGTCGATCCCGACACTGGCGAAACGTGGATTCAGAAATTCACGGCCGTCGATGATTTCGGCAACATCATCAATCCGATGATCGTGGAGGGTCAGGTTCATGGCGGGATAGGGCAGGGCATTGGTCAGGCGATGCTCGAGCGCGCCGTGTACGACAACGAGAGTGGCCAGTTGATGTCCGGCTCGTTCATGGATTACGCGATGCCGCATGCCTCCGACCTGCCGAATTTCACTGTGGAGACATCGAAGGGCACGCCGTGCGTGCATAACCCGTTGGGCGTGAAGGGCTGCGGTGAGGCTGGCGCGATCGGATCGCCGCCGGCCGTGATCAACGCGATCATCGATGCGCTTTCGCCGCTTGGTGTGACGGATCTGCAGATGCCTGCGACGCCGCATCGCGTATGGGCGGCCATCCACGCTGCCGCTGATGCGTCCGCCGCTCGCGGCGCTTCGACTCCCGCTTAAGAGGACTTCGACATGTACTCATTCGATTATCAACGGCCGGACAAGTCCGATGCAGCGGTGGCGTTTCTCAAGCAGGACGAGGATGCCAAATATCTATCGGGCGGGCAGAGCTTGTTGCCGACGATGCGGTTGCGTCTTGCGCAGCCATCGGCGCTGGTGGATGTGACGCGTATTGGCTCGATGAAGGACATTACCGTCACTGGCGACAAGGTGACGATTGGCGGCGCGGTGTGCCATGCGCAGGTTGCCGCGAATGCCGATGTGCAGCGCGCGTTGCCGGGGCTTGCGGATCTTGCTGGTCATATTGGCGACCGGCAGGTTCGGGAGCGGGGGACGATTGGCGGGTCGCTGGCTAAC
>NZ_JAQGMM010000497.1 GCF_028292365.1 Caballeronia sp. | reverse complement strand
CGGCGCTCGCGTTCGTCACGAGCTATGTCGCGATCAGTTCGGCCGGCGGTTTTGTCGCGAAGCTCTTCGACCTGCGAGGCAAGATCGACAAGGCCGAGCTCGAGGCGTCGGTGCGCAGCGTCGGCGTGAAGCGGGTTGCCGCGGGCAAGGAGATCATCCATCAGGACGCGCGCGATGACCGGCGGCTATACGTGGTTCGGCAGGGCGAAGTGCGGATCGTGCGCAAGGAGGGTGCGAACGAATATCTGCTTGCGACCTTGAGAGCGGGCGAGGTCTTCGGCGAGAAGGCTTGCCTGTTGCGACAGGAGCAGCAGGCAACGGTCATCGCGAACGTGGATACACGCCTCCTGGTCGTTCCAGAGAAAACCGTGCACCTCGTGCTCGAACGCAACCCGAAGCTGCGCGAAGTGCTGGAAGACCGCATCCGGTTTACCGAGCGCGAGTTGCAGCGCCAGAAAAAGCTGGAGGAACGACGCTCGCTGCCGGCCATGCTCGACCTGCACTCGAAACCGGAGTTGGGCGAGCGGGTGATACGCCGCTTCGCGTGGGTGCAGCAGGCGGAGGAGATGGATTGCGGCGCGGCCAGTCTTGCAATGATCTGCAAGCACTACGAGATATCCATGACGCTCGGCAAGCTCCGCGAACTCGCCAACGTCACGACCCAGGGCGCGACGCTTGACAGTCTCGCGCGAGCGGGCGAGGTGTTGGGTTTTACCACGCGTGGCGTTCAATGCACCTTCGAGTCACTGCGCGGTTTCGAACTGCCGTTCATTGTCCACTGGGAGGGATACCACTATGTAGTGGTGTACGGAATCTCGAGGAACCAGGTATGGGTGGCGGACCCAGCGATGGGTTTTCGGAAGATGGACGTGGAGGAATTCGAGCGTGGCTGGAGCGGCACGTGCCTGCTGTTCACGGCCCCGCCCGAACTTGCGCAAGCAGCCGGCAGCCGTTCGCCGTGGGTCCGGTTTGTCGGCTACCTGAAACCGTACAAGAAGATCCTGGCGCACCTCTTCCTCGCGACGTTCGTGATCCAGATGCTCGGCGTCATTCCGCCGCTGATCATCCAGAATATTCTCGACGGGGTGATCGTTCACCAGAACGTCGGTCTGTTGCATTTGCTGATTGCCGGCTTGATCATTTCCAACCTGTTCTCGCAATTGATGGCGACCATTCGCGCGTATCTTGCGAACTTCATGGTCCGCAACATGGACTTCGCGATGATGTCGCAGTTCTTCCGCCATACGCTGTCACTGCCTTTCTCGTTCTTCGCCAAACGCAAGACTGGCGATATTTTCGCGCGCTTCCAGGAGAACCATACTATCCGCGCGTTCCTCACTGAATCGACCGTGACGACCGCGCTCAACTTGCTGATGGTCTTCATCTACTTCACGATCATGTTTCTCTACAACGTGAAGATGACCCTGCTGCTGATCGGTTTCGTGATTCCGATCATGGCGCTGACCGCGCTCGCCACGCCGAAGATCAAGAACTACGCACGCGAGGTTTTCTCTGCATCGACCGAATCGAAGTCGTTCCTGATGGAAGCGCTGGGCGGCGTGGAGACCATCAAGGGCATGGGCATAGAGCGGACTGTGCGACTGAAGTGGGAAAAGAAATACGCCAAGGCGCTGGAGGTCCAGTATCGCGCGCAGGCGTTCAATATTGCCGTGTCGCTGGGCAGCCAGATGCTGAACGCCGCGACCACGATCGCGATTCTTTGGGTGGGCGCGAACATGGTCTTGACGCACGAGATGACCATCGGGCAACTGATTGCGTTCAATGCGTTCATGGGGAGCGTGCTGACGCCGCTGATGGGGTTGATCGGCCTGTGGAGCCTGCTCAACGACGCTGGCGTCGCCATGGAGCGATTAGGCGATGTGCTCGACATGGAGCCGGAACAGAAGCCGGAGGATCTGCCGTCGCGCATCATGCTGCCCGACCTGCAAGGCGAGATCAGCCTGAACAATGTGTATTTTCGCTATGACGGCAATGACACTGACTACGTGCTGGAGAACATCAGTTTCGAGATCAAGCCGGGTGAGCTGATCGCCATAGTGGGCCGGAGCGGTTCCGGCAAGACCACGCTCGCGAAGCTGCTGGTCGGTTTCTACACCCCGACGGAAGGCAAGATGGTGGTCGATGGCTACGATCTGAATGTGATCGATAAAAACGTGTACCGCGCGCAGATCGGCTATGTCATGCAGAGCAACCTGCTGTTCTCCGGGACGATCGCGGAGAACGTGGCGAGCGGCGACGAAGCGCCCGACCGCAGGCGCATTGAAGAAGCCGCAAAGATGGCCGATGCCCACGGGTTCATCAGCAAGATGCCGTTGGGTTATGAGCAGATCGTGGGTGAACGCGGCGTGGGTTTGTCCGGCGGCCAGATCCAGCGGCTCTGCATTGCGCGCGCGCTTTATCACGATCCGCGCCTCCTGGTTTTCGACGAAGCAACCTCCGCGCTCGATACCCAATCGGAAAGCAACATTCTCGGCAACATGCAGGAGATCCTGAGGGGCCGCACGGCGGTGATCATTGCCCACAGGCTCAGCACGATCATGCGTGCAGACAAGATCCTCGTGTTGTATGAAGGCGCGATCGTCGAACAGGGACGCCACGACGAACTCGTCGCGCGCAAGGGCATGTACTACCAACTCGTGCAAAAACAACTGAGCGCAGCATGAAGATACTCGACGATATCGAAGACCTGCCGGCCAGCCCCGCGACCTCGTACGCCGGCCTGCTGGAGAAGATCGAAATTCTCCGCTCGACGTTACGCTGGTCGTCGCGCATGGAGCGCCCGGAAATCGAGAAGCTGCTGAGGCAGGCGAGCGTGCTGCGCGACGAGGTGATGCAGTTGTCGCACAGAGAGCGTTTTGTACAGGCGGCTGTCGCCGAGCCGCAACGTCTGGCCGGATCCCCGCGCGAGCGCCGCGAGGCATTGCTCGCGCGAAGCTTCATATTCGAAGGCACTTTCGGCGATAACCCCAAACTGCTGGAGGCGCTGGAGATTGCCGAGAAGGCGGCGCCAACCGATCTGCCGGTGCTGGTGGACGGGGAGAGCGGAACAGGCAAGGAACTGATGGCGAAGGTGATTCACGCGAACGGCGCGCGCGCGGACAGGCCGTATATATCGGTGAATTGCGGCGCGATTCCGGACAACCTGCTGGAGTCCGAACTATTTGGTCACAAAAAAGGCGCGTTCACCGGGGCATCGAATGATCGGAAGGGAAAATTCGAGAGCGCACATACGGGCACTATTTTTCTCGATGAAATCGGTGAGTTGCCACTTGCGGGACAGGTGAAGCTCCTGCGCGTACTGGAAGCCCATGAGATCCAGCGCGTGGGATCGGATGAGCCCATTGCGGTCGACACGCGGATCGTGGCGGCAACGAATCGCAACCTGCGACGCATGAGCGAAGAGGGGCGCTTTCGCGAGGACCTGTTCTATCGGCTCAGTGTGATCCACCTGACCTTGCCGCCGTTGCGCGAGCGGCGCGACGAGATTGCGTTGCTGCTGGCGTATTTCGGCGACGAAGCCGCGGCGGCGCTCAAGCGCCAGCCGGTGAGGATGACGCTCAGGCTGCGCGAGTTCCTGCGGACATACGACTACCCGGGCAATATCCGCGAATTGAGAAATCTGGTCTACCGGATCGTCTGCCTGGCGCCGGAAACGGCCGACATAGAGCATCTTCCCGTCGATATCCGTCCAGGTAATTCAACCTCTGCAGTGAGCGGTTTGGCCGCAAGCGCGGTCTCGCTCAGCGATGCCAAGCGCACGGCCAGCGATGAAGCGGAGCGCGCTTTTCTCGAACGCGGCCTGCACGAAGTGGGCGGGACGGTCGCGGAACTGGCGCGGCGCTTCGAGATGAACCGCTCGCATGTGCAGATGCTGCTGAAGAAGCACGGGCTGCATTCGAAGGATTTTCGCAATCACGCGGCGCCCGCTGCGCAGAAGGACAAGGACCACTAGAGCGTTGGATTGATCTGCGTTTTGTCGAGGCAGAAAATATCCTCGGCCTGCGCCACGACCACCGAGATGTTGTCGCGTCCGCCGCGCCGCAGGGCGAGTTCAAGCAGCCGCGCTACCGCTTGCCGGCAATCGCCGGTTGTCAGGACGCCGCCCATTTCCTCGTCGCTTACCTCGTTGCTCAACCCGTCGCTGCAGAGCAGGAAGATGTCACCGTCATGCAGATCGATACGATCCGCATCGAGCTCAAGCGTATCCATGGCGCCGACAGCGCGCGTTATCAGGTGTTTCCCCGGATGATGCAGCGCCTCTTCCGGGCTGATCTGACCGCGTGCCTTCAGTTCTTCGACCTGGCTGTGATCGCGCGTCAACTGTCGCAAGGAACCTTGTCGGCAAAGATAGAGGCGGCTGTCGCCTGCCCACAGATACCCGCAAGACCGTTCGCTCGCCAGCAGCATGACGACCGTGCTGCCGATCCGGCGCACTTGCCGTCGCGCGGCTTCCGAGCGCAGGTCCGCGTTGACCGCCATGAGCCGCTCTCGTGCTTCGCGCATGCGCTCGTCGAGAGGGACGGGTTTGCCGGGCGCCGATGAGTGCTCCAGCCGGTCGATCACCATCTGGCTCGCGACATCGCCAACCGCGTGGCCGCCCATGCCGTCGGCGACGGCCCACAGGCCGTGTTCGGGCATTTCGAGGCAGGCGTCTTCGTTGACCTCGCGCACGAGACCTGTGTCCGTGCGGGCGGCCGATGTCCATCGAAACTCACCGGTGTTACTCATGAGACCTCCGATGTCGGCAGCGGCGCGCGTGTCTGCGCCGAAGGGTTGCCGCGTGAACGGCGAGACAGAACCGGTTGCTTCGTGTGTGCTTCCTTGCGTTCCGCTTCAAGCGTGGTTGAGGCTGTGCTCGTTCGGGTTGACCGAGATGTTCGAATTCGAGCCGGTGTTATTCACGTTGGTGGTCTGGAACTGATTGATCATCTGATCAGCATAGAAGTTGTTAGTCGTTTCGTACAGGTTCACGACCGGCATCATGGATGAGGGGTGCGATTCGACGAAGGGCAGCACCCAACCAAACACCCAACTCCCAAGGCCGTTGCCGCCGTGGATGCAGGTCATCGCTTGATGATCGAGCGTGAGATCACAGGGAATGTCTTCAATGGCGAGTGCAGTCATGGTGAGGCTCCGGTGTCTTGCCTGGTTAGCGAGGGGTGGACGCGCTTCTTTATGCAAGGCGCATGCCGAAAGTGGGACTGCTGAGATGCGTTTCACGCTGAGCCTTCTGGCGCGTGCGTTTGCGTTGTATTGCGTGGGATGCGGATCACCTTGGGTCGCTGCGCCTGGTTGGTTCGGCGCCAACAAGTCGAGTTGTTTTAGTCGTCGCAAGACCAACACTTGGACATCACGTTGGCTTCACTTCTGCCCGACATGAAGCGCTGGAGGCATCGCAACTAAGGCCCCAGGAAGCGATCGATCAAGCGTCGGTTTCCGAGCGCATGAACATTTGATGACAGGCTCCTACCATGGCCGGTGATCCGTTCGCCCATCGCGCTTCGTTAGTTCTATCACCCGCTTAGTGATGGGGTTGATCCAACACATCGCTCGAAAAAGTGTTGGGTCTCTCATTGTCTTCACGCTGCCTCCAACACCCTTATTTCCGCCTGCGCCTTGTCACATAAGGCTGTGCATGCATTGGCCCGGTTGATGCAATGACTTGATCAACCGCCGGCTTACTTGCAACACCCCGGCTTCCACCCATCCAGGAGAAACCGGTCATGTCGGGCAATCAATCATCCAGGCTCTGCGCTCGACTCGGCCGCTCAATTCCCGATGTCGCCATCGACTACGAACCCGCTCCCGGTGCTCACCTCGTGACGCAACGCTCGGGTTACGAACATCACGGCATTTACGTAGGCAACGGCCGCGTCGTGCACTACGCCGGCTTCGCGGGTTCGTTGCATCGCGGTCCGATTGAAGAGACCACGCTCGAACGCTTCGGCGCAGGGCGCGAGATTCGCATTCGCGTCCATGCCATGGCGATGTTTACCGGGCAGGATGCGGTCCGCCGGGTTCGCTCAAGGCTGGGTGAAGACCGCTATCGGCTGCTTAGCAACAACTGCGAACACCTCTGCGCCTGGGTACTTTTTGGCGAGAACCGCAGTTCGCAAGTGGAGGCCTGTCTCTCTCATCCAGGTCTCGCGTACCGCGTGGCAATAGCCATGCTCAAAGGCTGGGTCAACGCGCGGGGTCATGACGACCTGCTCGCCGCATGAACCTGTTCACTGTCGTCATTAAGGAGAAACATCATGAATACGCAACGTGATTCACTGCGTCGGATAGTCGACAAATGGCTCGCGCCAACACCCGGCGCACCGGTACGCGAGATCCGCCTGTGCCGCATGCCGGCGAACCATACACGCTATGTCCGCGTGGAAGCGCTTCGGCCGACCGGTGTGCTGGCATTGCTCTTCTTCCGTCACGACGACGGATCGTGGCAAGTGTTTCCGCCAGAAGCCGCACGCATGACGATGAGCCCACGGCGCCTGGCAATGTGATGTTTTTTGCGTTAGCACTAATAAAACAAGTGCGCTGCGGCAAGTGTTTTCCCTAAGCTGCTCTCCGGCCCTGGCGAAGCGGGCCTTGGGCAACGCGCTCGACACAAGGATTCAGGGACGCGTTATCCCAAAGTGTAGGAGCGGCACGCACTGTTAGCGCTGCAATCAGAAATTTATCGCTCTTTAGGCCGTCCTGTTCCGCAAGACGTCAAGGACATACCGGATTTGATATCGGTATCGTCAAAAATCTGATTGGAAAGGAATCAGCCGCTTCCTTAAGATGCACTCGAATATCAAAACTTCGAGACACCACCGCTTCAATGAAACGCGACTCGCACGTTCCCCCGCTATTCAAGCGCACCATCGGCGGCGGCCGGGCAACGAGCGCAACCGTAAGCCCTTTCACCCATTCTTCCGCTCCCGGTGAACCCGTTGACGCCTACGTCGACACGCTACCGCTTGCCATCGGAACGCGATTCATCCGGCGTACGGAATCGCGGAAATGCACGGGGGATTTCCAGCGCACAAGCATAAGCACCGCAGCGAACAATCGCGACAAAACATGCTGCCAAACCGCCTGTCCGGCGGATTAGCGCGGGCTGAAGATTGACCAGCAGTAACGCAAGAAGGGCGAACGGGCTGCAAGCCTGCGCC
>NZ_JAQGMM010000483.1 GCF_028292365.1 Caballeronia sp. | reverse complement strand
CCCGCTCTTAATCCGGTTACTGCGCCATCGAGATACGAAAGCACGCCATTTACCCAAACCGCATCAATACCATCCGCCTCCTGCTGAGGTTCGGCGAACGTCGCGGTATCGCGGACCTTGTCGGCATCGAAGAGAACGAGATCTGCGTGATAGCCCACTTGAATCTGCCCCCGCTCCGACAACCCAAACCGCCGCGCCGATAACCCCGTCATCTTGCGCACCGCTTCCTCAAGCGAGATCAGCGACGTATCCCGCGCGTAATGCCCCAACACTCGCGGAAACGCGCCCCACAACCGCGGATGCGGCAGCGGATCATTCGGCAGACCATCGGACCCGACCATCGTTGCCGGATGCGACAAAATCCGCCGCACATCGTCTTCCGACATGTTGTGATAAACCGCGCCCGCCGGCTGCAAGCGCTTGCCCGCTTCCTGCTGCGTCACGTTCCACACGGCGGCAACTTCCGAAATCAGCTTCCCCGCCATCTCCGGATGCGGCTCCGACCACGTAATCGTGATGTCGATATCGCCGGTCACCTGCTTCAAATCGAGCGTCGATGAACTCCGGTTGTACGGATAACAATCGCATCCCACCGGCTGACCTTCGCGCGTGTTTTCGAGCGACTTCAAAACCTCCGTACTACGCCCCCAGTTCGATGGCCCCGCGCACTTCAAATGCGAGATCACGACGGGAACACGTGCATGCTTGCCGACTTGATACGCCTCGTCCATTGCATCGAGGATTGCATCGAATTCGGTGCGCATGTGCGTGGTGTACAACGCGCCGGCATTGGCCAAAGGCTCGGCCAGCGCCATCACTTCTTCCGGCGGTGCGCTGAACGCCGAGCCATAAGCAAGACCGCTGCTCAACCCAAGCGCACCGTGCGACAACGCTTCTTCGAGCTGAGCGCGCATGCCGTCGATTTCCTCAGCCGACGCGCCTCGATCCAGCCGATCCATATGGTTATTGCGCAGCGCCGTGTGCCCGATCAACGCACCCACGTTCACGGCTGGCCGAGCCTGATTCACCGCATCGATATAAGCCGCAAAGGTCGGGTAAGAGAAATCACGCCGTTCGCCCAATAAATTCATCGGATCGGGCGGATCGCCCTTCAGCGTCACCGGCGATGCACTGATTCCGCAATTGCCGACAATCACCGTCGTCACACCCTGCGATATCTTCGGCAGCATCTGCGGCGACCGAATGACGTGGGTGTCGTCATGCGTATGGACATCGATAAAACCCGGCGCCAGCACGCGCCCTTCGGCTTCCACGACGTTCTCCGCCGTCCAGCCACTCAGCTCGCCGATCGCGACAATCCGGCCCTCCTTCACCGCCACATCGCGCTGAACCGCCGGCGCGCCCGTTCCGTCGATCACCCGTGCGCCTTTGATCAGCGTATCGACGTGTTCTCCATCCAATGCCATGTTCAATCTCCTAAAGGCTGACGTTCGTCGCCGCCACCACCACGATACGCATCCAGCGCGTGTTTCATGCGCCGTAAAAGCTCGCGGCTCGTCTCGCCTTGTTTCACGGCAAGTTCGGTCACAAGCAGGTCGAGCGCCATCAACATGGCGTAACGCGACGTCGACGGCTTGTAGATAAAATCAGTTTCGTTCGCGATGATCGGGATCAGCCAGTCGGCCAGTTGCGCGAGCGGCGACGCGGGCGCAGTCAGCGCAATCACACGCGCGCCATACTCCCGCGCGATCCTGCAGCTCTCGACCATCTCCGGCGTTTGCCCCGTCACCGATAAAGCCACCACCACATGCTCACGGGAGAGCGTCGCGGCGACCATCCGCTGCAGCAAGCCATCCTGATATGACGCCACCGGGCGCCCCAGCCGGACCAGCCGAAAACGCATTTCATCGGCTAAAGCGGTCGAGCCTCCGCCCATGCCGAACACGTAGATCATCTGCGCATCGGCGAGCGCATCGGCGGCAGCAGCAATCGGCGCCGCTCGCAGCGCGCCGCGATTATGGGCGAGCGTGGTTTGGATATCATCGAAAATACGGGCGGCGAGGGAATCGGCGGGATCGTCGGCGCCGGTTTCATCATACGAACCGCCACGCAAAAACCGCTGGCCGACGGCCGCGGCCTGAGCCAGCCGCAATTTGAGCTCACGCACGTCATGGCACCCAACCGCCTTCGCAAAACGCGTCACGGTCGCAATGCTGACCTCGGCTTTTTTTGCGAGCGCTCCAATGCTGGCGCGCGATGCACCGGTCAAATCGTCGAGAATGAGCGCCGCGACCTTCCGTTCCGCCGAACGCAATTCGGGCGCGCGCTCGGCAATCCGGGCGACGATATCGAAGGCTGGCGGTTCGGATGAAACGTTCATGAAAACCCTTTCGGCGCGCTTGGTACTAAATAACAATGTCTCGGGCATCGTACTTTCTGTACCATTGTCGCGTCAATCTCGATATTAAATCGGATGCAGCAAAACAAGCCCCCGACTCTATACAAACGAACGATGGAGTAGCAGCACATGAAAGTTACAAACTATCAAAGCGCGACAATCGACCCATTCGGCAAGGGTCTGGGCATGGTGCCGGGCGTCAGCGTGCATCTCGTGGACGCCGCGCGCCTTGACTGGAATCTGCTGGACGAGGACGTGAGCCTGCCGGCCGCGGTCCTCTACGCGGACCGGATCGAGCACAATTTGAAGTGGATGCAGGCGTTCGTGGCGGAATACGGCGTCAAGCTCGCACCGCACGGCAAGACGACCATGGCGCCGCAATTGTTTCGACGGCAACTGGAAGCGGGCGCGTGGGGCATTACGCTTGCCACCGCGCATCAGGTGCGCGCGGCGTACCGCGGCGGCGTGCATCGCGTGCTGATGGCCAACCAGCTAGTCGGCAAACGCAATATGGGCATGATCGCGGAGTTGCTCACCGATCCGGATTTCGAGTTCCATTGCCTCGTCGATTCGGCTGACAACGTCGACCAGCTCGGCGCGTTTTTCAGCGATGTGAACAAGCACGTGAACGTGCTGCTGGAACTGGGCGTGGCGGGCGGCCGAACGGGCATTCGCGATGACGCGCAGCGCGACGCGGTGCTGGCAGCCATTGCACGCTGGCCCGATGCCGTGAAGCTCACCGGTGTCGAGATATATGAGGGCGTGCTGCAGGACGAATCGAAGGTACGGGCGTTTCTACAAAACGCGGTGGACGTGACTCGCGCGCTGGTCGCCGACGGCAAGATCGAGCGCAAGCCGGCCATTCTGTCGGGCGCCGGATCGGCGTGGTACGACGTTGTCGCCGATGAATTCGCGAAAGCCAATAGCGATGCAATCGAAGTGATCCTGCGCCCGGGTTGTTATCTGACGCACGACGTGGGCGTGTACAAGAAAGCGCAGAACGAGATTTTCGCGCGCAACCCGATTGCGAAGAAGATGGGCGAAGGGTTGAAACCGGCGCTGCAATTGTGGGCGTATGTGCAGTCAATTCCAGAGCCGGATCGCGTGATCATTGGCTTGGGAAAACGCGATGCCGCCTTCGACGCCGGCATGCCCGAACCCGCTCGCCATTTCCGTCCTGGCACGCAATGGCCGCGTGACATCGCGACCGATGAAGGCTGGGAGATCTTCGGCATGATGGACCAGCACGCCTACCTGCGGATCAAACCGGGCGACGACATCAAGGTCGGCGACATGATTGCGTTCGACATCTCGCATCCCTGTCTCACGTTCGACAAATGGCGCCAGATTCTGGTCGTCGATACAAAATATCGCGTGAAGGAAGTGATCGAAACGTCGTTCTAAGCTCGAGCGTCGTCGGAGACGGCGCTGCCGAGTTCGCCTGGGCCTGGGCCGTTCAATTCGGCAGTTCCGGCGGCCACTTCCTGGATGCGCTGCTCGAGCGCGCGCAACGCGCCGGAGAGCGCTGTGACGGCGTCGTCGGGAAGCGTCGAGAGTGTCTCGTGAAGGAAGGCATTGCGGCGCGGCATGCCGGCTTCGGTGACGGCTCGGCCGGCATCGGTGAGGACCACGTTCGAAACCCGGTTATCACGCTGGTCGACACTGCGCGCAATCCAGCCCAGCGCCTCCAGCGTCTTCAACTGCCGCGTGAGCGCGCCCGGGTCCACGCGCAGCCTCTCAACCAGCCGCTTCTGCGACAACTCGCCCGCGTGGTCGTGCAGCGCGAGCAGGATGCGCCAACGCGGCATTGGATGGCCAACCTGCGACTCGAACGCCTGCATGAACGTTCGATAAGTGCGCCCAAACTGCTGTATGAAGGCGATACGTTCCGTCTCGTCCATGCTGATTGGTTCCCGGCTGACTGCTTTAGTGCTGATTGCTTCAGTGTTGCGCGTCTGCGCGTCGTTCGTGGCTGGGGTGCTGTTCGCATGCCCGGCGTCTGATGTCGCGCTCATTCGGCCACTATCGTCGGTTCAACCTTCACGCCCTTCAAGCGCACCGGCGGCACGCGACGCGACTGCCACACCGCCAGCACCGCCACAATGGCTGCCACCGCGAGACCGATGTGAATTGCCGCAACCAGCGACTCGCGTGCCGACTCAAGCAGCATTGCGCCGTTATGACCCGCGCTCGCAAGCTGCGACAGCAGCGTGGTTTGCGCGTCGTGGTTGATCAGAATCTGCGGATCGCTCAGGTCGCCGAACCAGTGGCTGGCGTTGTCTTTATCGAGTGAAAGCTGCACACCGCTTGCGTACAGATGACTGATCAGCGTACCAGTCAGCGCCGTTCCGATCATCCCGCCAATCATGCGCAGCGACTGCAGCAGCGCCGTCGCAATACCCAGATGTTCCCTTCCCGCGGTCAGCTGCGCGAACACGGTCAGGTTCGGCATGACAAAGCCCAGCCCCATTCCGCCCAGCACCATGAACGTCATCAACAGCGGACGTGGCATTGAGCGCGTGGCGATCACCACGCCGAGGCACGCCAGCGCGAGCAACGCGAAACCGACAAACAACATGGCGTTGGGATTCTTCACACGCGTGACAATCCGTCCATTCACGATACTGCCGATCGTAATGAACACCACCAGCGGCGTGATCATCAGGCCGGCGTCTTTCGGCGACATGCCAAAACCGCCCTGAAACAGCAAAGGCGCGTAGAACAGCAGCGAAAACATGGTGAAACCGCCGAGAATCGCCAGCGTAAAGAGCGCGGACAGGCTCTTGTTGCGGAACATATCGACGGGAAGGATGGCGTAATCGCAGCGCCGTTCCCATTTCCAGAGCGCATAACTGGACGCAACGCTCGCGACCAGCAGCATCAACGATTCCACCGACAGCCCGTGCTTCGGCAACATTTCGACGAATAATTGCAGCGAACCCAGCGCAATCGCGATCAGGCCCGCGCCTTGCCAGTCCAGACGCATCTTGCCTTCATGCTTGACGTGCCGAAGGTGCGGAAGGAAGCGCCAGACGAAAAACACCGAGAGCAGGCCGACCGGCAGGTTCACGTAGAACACGGAGCGCCAACCGTAGTATTGCGTCAGAATCCCGCCAAGCGAGGGCCCGACCGCGTTGGCAATACCGAACGCCGAACTCATCATCACTTGCCAGCGAAGGCGCACGACGGAGTCAGGAAACAGATCAGCGATACAGGCGAACGCAGTACCAACGAGCATGCCGCCGCCAATGCCCTGAAGGCCGCGCGCGAGCACGAGGAACAGCATGTTGTTGGCGAGACCGCAGAGCGCGGACGCAACGGTGAACACGACGATAGATGCGATCACGAACGGCTTACGGCCGTAATAGTCGCCGAGCCTGCCGAAAATAGGCACGGTGATCACGGACGTGAGCAAGTACGAGGTGGCGACCCAGGCATAGAGGTTAAAACCCCTGAGTTCAGCGACGATGGTGGGCAACGCCGTGCCGACCACGGTTTGATCGAGTGCGACCAGCATGGTCACGAAGCAGATGCCCAACATCGCCATCAGCGATTCGCGGAATGGGAGCACCTGTCCCGCAGAGTGGTGCTCGGCAGTATGAACGGCCATTTTTTGATACCGCAATGATTGACTTGTCAACAGAATGTGAATCATAGCACGGTGAAAGGCTCTAATCCAAGGCCAGACGCCTTCTCAACCTTTTTCTAAAATTGCCATGGAACCGACGCCAATCGCCGCCTCGCCCCTCTCGCAGGAAGATCTCGCGACCTTGCGCCGAGCCAAGGAAGCACTGGAAAGTCCGTCGCTTACGATGAAACTGGCGAGCGTGGTTGGCTCGCCCATCGAAAAGCTGATGGCGAGGATGCCGAACGTCGCGCAGGAGAAAATCGACGACGCAACTCAGGCTGCGCTCAAAAAATGCCTGCAACTCGCGCTGCGCACGCTCAGTAAAACGACGGTTGACGGCGTCGTGCTGCCACCCGAAAAACCGCACAACCTGATGCACAAGCTGGCTGTCGCGACGACTGGAGCGGCTGGCGGCGCCTTTGGGCTTTTCGCGTTGCCGGTGGAATTGCCCGTCACGACCACGCTGATGTTCCGCTCGATCTGCGACATTGCGCGCAGCGAGGGCGAAGACGTGCATCTGATAGACACCCAGTTGCAATGCATGATGGTGCTCGGCATGGGCGGCCCCAGTTCGAGCGACGATGCCGCCGATATCGGCTATTTCATTGTGCGTGGGACCTTGGCGCAGTCGGTATCGAAGGCAACGAGCGAGTTGGCAGCGAAGGGTTTGAGCGGACACGGCTCGACCGCATTGCTCAAGTTCTTGCAGACGGTGGCGTCGCGGTTCTCGGTGCAAGTCAGCGAACAGGTCGCCGCCAAGTCGATCCCGGCGATCGGCGCGGTGCTGGGGGCCATGGTCAACACGGTTTTCATCGATCACTTCCAGCAGATGGCGCACGGACATTTCACCGTGCGGCGACTGGAGCGGCAATACGGGCAACTGGCCGTCGAGCGCGCTTTTCAGACCATCGATATAGGCAGCGGGAAGTGAACCGCTAGCGGGTCGTCCGCTTCCTACGATGTTTCCACGGGCTGTGGTGCCGTAACCCGGCGTACAAACCCGGCCGCCTGCTCCAGCGCGCGGTTCGCCTCCGGCACGAACGGCGCGAACATCTGGAAAACATGCGGCATTTTTGGCCAGATCTGAAGCTCTACGCTCACGCCTGCTGCACGCGCTTTCTCCGCAACGCGGGTGGAATCGTCGAGCAGCACTTCGGTATCGCCGACCTGGATGAAGAGCGGCGGCAGTCCGTCGAACCGTCCATAAAGTGGCGATACGTAGGGGTTACGGACATCCGCGTCGCCTGTATAAAGTTTGCCCGCCGGTGCGAATGCTCGGCCATAGAACATGGGATCGCGGCCATCGTTGGTCGTCATTGACGCGCCAGTCGCCGCCAGATCCGTCCATGGTGCGAACAACGCTGCGCCTGCGGGCAGTGAATCACCCGCATCGCGTAGAGCCAGCAAGGTCGCAAGCGCAAGACCGCCGCCGGCCGAATCGCCGGCTATCACCATGGACGCCGGCGACACGCCATCGGCCAACAGTTGTCGATACGCAGCCAGCGCGTCGTCCAGCGCGGCGGGAAACGGGTGCTCGGGAGCAAGTCGATAATCGAGGGAAAAGGTCCGCGCGCCTGACTTTCTCGCGAGGGGAAAGACGATCCCGCGATGTGTCGCGGGCGAGCAAAAATAATAACCGCCGCCGTGCAGGTACAGGATCGCGATGTCAGACGGCTGACCGGGCCACAGCCACTCGCCACGAAGCGGGGCGTCGTCCTGGTCGTATCGCTCTTCAAGACGCCAGCCCGACGGCGGTTTCGGCAACCACACGCGCTTTGACGTTAATGCCCGGGCTCGCGCAACATCGATACCCGACTTAGCCGTTTCGGGCCGCATCCGGCGACGTAAAACCCAGCAGGCCAGCGCACTTTGCCAACTCATGGCGACTCCCCTTTTCGATGAACGCCAATAGTACGATCGTTCGTCTAGTCGCGTAGGGAGAGAAAGCCGCAGTGCGTTTCCAGTGTCCTGCAAGCACAACGCCTCGTCAGTTCGCCGGCATTACCTGCCCGCGAATCTCTCCAGTCGGGTTCTTCTCGGTGTGAATATTGAAGTAGTACTGGCCGGCCATGAGTTCGTTGGCCTGTTCCTCGGAGAGCGTAGCCTGACCCGAGATCGGACTGGGCAGCGCGTTCTTGTCGATAGGAACCTGCACCTTCGCGTTCTGACCCACGGGCGCGGGGCCGTGAAAGTGGGCCATGGTTGCTGGACCTGACAACTCGGCGTACGTCACCGTCCACTGCAGCGTCTTGGTCGTGGTGTCGAAGGTGGCTTTCAGCACGCCATGCCCCTTGCTCACGCGCGGCGGCACTTCACTCGATGGTTGCAGGTTCGCTTGCAAAGCGACGGTATCGGCAAAAGCTGAGCTCGACGCTATTGATGCAACAGACGACATCAACACCATGCCCAATCCCAACACCCTGTTACGCAGACTGAATCTCGTGAACATGTTTGCTCTCCCCTGGGTGACTGACGAGTGGACGAGTCGTCTGCTCATCGACGCGCCATGGTAGTGCATTTTGCGCGTCAGGCCTTCACCCATAGACCCTGTCGCCGATAGCAGGCCGGAAATGCGAAAAGGCGCCTCACGGCGCCTTTTCGTTGCAACGTCAAACTTTCAGCACTTTAGAAGCGGTGACGAATACCCGTCGTAACCACTACTTGGTTGCCGTGAACCGAGTTGGCGTTCGTACCATAAACCTGCGCTTCAGCACCTTGCTTACCCAGCTGAACAATGCCCTCCGCGTAGATGTCCGTACGCTTCGACAACGCGTAGTCCGTCTGCAAACCGAACTGATGGAACTTCATGTGGTCATTGTTGTTCGGACCCGCGGTGTAACCCTTCACATCGGTGTACGTGTACGCGGCGCCGAGTGCCAATGCCGGCGTCAGTGCATAGCGTGCATTCACTTCATAGTTGTTGAAGCGCGCCGTGGAATCGCCCACCGCGAACTGGAAGCGGCTTTGCGTCCACGCACCGCCCACCGTCACCGGACCAATTGCGTAGTTCGCGCCAGCACCGAACGTACGTTGCGTCTGCACCTGCAGCCCCGCAACGCCGGCCTTGCTTGCCAAGGCGCCAGCGTCCGTCATCGCACCGCCATTGTTGCTGGAACCCGGATTTTGCAGTTGCAGGTAAGCCGCGGCAATCTTGAACGGACCGTTTGCGTACTGTGCGCCCGCGCTGTAAGCACGGTTGTTAGCGAATCCGCCAGCCTGGTTCGAGAAGCCATACAGGCCGCCAAACGTGAGGCCGGAGTAGTTCGCGCTCTGGTACTTGACCGAGTTGTTGACGCGGAACGAGTTGTTTGCGTTGTCGTTGTCGAACGGATGCGCGAAGTACGTACCACCCCAGCTACCGGTTGCCGTCATCGGCGCGAGATAGTCGACCACTGAGTCGTACTGGCGACCCAACGTTACCGTACCCATCTGAGCCGACGAGATACCAGCGAATGCCTGACGACCGAACTCACGGCCACCTTGAAGCGCCGAGCCATCGCCCATGCTGAAACCGCTTTCCAACGTGAAGATAGCCTTCATGCCGCCACCGAGGTCTTCCGTGCCCCTCAGGCCCCAACGGCTGCCGTTGATGTTGCCGCTCGACAGGCGGAATGCCGCGGCGCTGCCCTTGGCAACGTTGCTAGCAGCCTCATTGTTCACATAGGTGAAGCCAGCATCGATAAGGCCATACAGCGTAACGCTGCTCTGCGCACTTGCGGCGGTCGCAAAAGAAGCGGCTACAGCCGCGACGATCAGAGTCTTTTTCATGTGTGATCCCTTTAATGAGTCTGACGACTCGACTGGTTGCATAACGCGACGCCTTCCTGCCTGACACCAAGGCGACTCGCTCCGGCGTTCACCGGACACCGTGAATCGGCTGAGCAAAGTTTAGGGCGCAGGCTTTTAACCAAACCATCAAGGCACACACAAAAGGCTTTTCGAATAAGTCGAAAAATAGCGCTTCGTTTCGCTCAAACGCTTGTTCCGTCAGGCATTCAAGCTATCTTGAATTAACCTCCGGATACCTAATTAGTTTCACGCGTTGCAGAGTTGCGACAGTAGCAACCGCACGACACCAGCGGACTTTGGTTAGCTTTCGTCCTATTCCTATTCCACCCATAACCCAAGCGCATTAACATCGCGCACGCGAGTGGGGACCTGAAAAAGACCAGCCTCACGCGTGTCTCTTTCGGCCCCGAGGCGTGACATACACGGGGCGGCTCTTTGCTCATCGGTTGCTCAATGAATCATCTCCAAGCCATGCGCGTTTTCGTGAAGGTCGCTGAAACCGGATCGTTCGGCCGGGCTGCGGCTGCGCTGGATTTATCGAACGCTGTCATTACGCGCTACGTCGCGTTGCTCGAGGCGCACCTCAATACGCGACTGCTCAATCGCACGACGCGAAGCGTGTCGCTCACCGAAGCCGGCGCGTCGTACGCAGAAGGCTGCCGGGCGGTGATAGAACAAGTCGAGGCGATTGAATCGACGGTGTCGCAAACATCGTTTGATCCGTCTGGTACGCTGAAACTCGTGGCATCGGCTTCGTTCTCATTGTTCGGACTCACCCCTTTGTTGTGTGAGTATCGTGAGGCGTTTCCCAACGTGAAGTTGCGTCTCACGCTGCTGCATCGGCCCGTGGATCTGGTGGATGAAGGTTTCGATGTAGGAATTGTGGTGCCGCGCATGGTGAACAGCGGCACGTTGATTAATCGGCCGTTGTTCAAGGTGACGCCAGTCATTGTGGCCGCGCCCGGTTACCTCGCGAAACACGGCGTGCCGCTGCGCCCCGCCGATCTTGTCGCTCACGCGTTCCTGTCACCGTCAGCAGACATACACGGGGCCACGTGGTCGTTCACGGGCGCGAGCGGGGACGATGAAGATATCGTCATTGACCCGGATTACACAGTCAACAATTCGCAAATGCTTCGGCAAGCCGCGCTGTCCGGAATGGGTATCACAGCATTGCCGGAGAGTCATGTCGCGGCCGATCTCGAACAGGGTGCGCTCGTGCGTTTGCTCACTGACTACTCGGTGAATAACGCTGACAAGGAAGTGTCGCTGGTATATCCAGGACGCCGTCACGTGTCCGCAAAAACTCGCTCATT
>NZ_JAQGMM010000449.1 GCF_028292365.1 Caballeronia sp. | reverse complement strand
CGTGGAGGTTTCCCGCATGCAAGCGACTAACGTTCAAGTGCATTTTTTCTATGGCACATACCCGCGGTTTTATCGCAAAGGGGAGAACATCTGCTGCCTGTACGGTTATCACCATGCAGAGTCTCCTGAGTTCAAGCTGACGAATTCGCGCGACAAGCCCGAGAACAAATTCGTGAGCTTTGCGAGGCGTGGATTGAAAGCTGTGCTCGGCTTCGACTTCATTCATACGTGGCGTAATCGCGAGGAAATTCTCAACGCTGATGTCGTCTGGACGCATACCGAGGCCGAACATTTATCGGCGGCGTTGTTGCTGCTTTTGAAAGGCCGTGCACGCGGTAACCCGATGTTGCTCGCACAAAGCGTGTGGCTCGTCGACAAGTGGGCGGGCTTCAGTGCGCTCCGAAAGTGGGCGTACAAGAAGCTGCTCGCCCGTGCCGATGTCCTCACCACGCACGCGAGCGAGAACGCGGAAATGGCGCGTGACTATTTCAATCGCGATGTGACACAGGTGTTCTACGGTATCAACCCGATCGACTTTCCGTTGCAAGAACCGACCGCGTGGCAACCGCATACGCCAGTGCGAATCGCCGCAATCGGCAACGATCGCGATCGCGACTGGGAATCGCTTGCTCAGGCGTTCCGGCAGAACCCGGCGCATGAGGTACGGATCGCGACACGCCGGCGGGTATCGAAAGCGTTGCATGCAAGTAACGTGAAGATCGCGCCTGCGATCGGTATGAAGGCGGCGCGAGAATTGTATGACTGGGCCGATGTGATCGTGGTGCCCCTGCGCCCGAACTCCCACGTCTCGGGCATCACGGTGGTGCTCGAAGCGGTGGCGCTCGGCAAACCCGTGATCGTCTCCGATGTCGGGTCCTTGCGTGATTACTTCGGACCAGAGCATGTGTTTTATGTACCGCCGCACGACGTGCCCGCGTTGCAGCGCGCGCTCGACACGATAGTCGCCAATCCCGCGCTTGCGCTGCAACGCGCGCAGGCGGCGAGCCGCCATTTCGCCGCACGCGATTACACGACGCGCCAGTTCGCGCTTCAGCATGTTCGCCTTACGCAGGAGTTCATGAGAACGCGGCACGTGGACGTCCCCGCACGTTCCCCAGAAACCGCGCTGCATGCCGAGATTGGCCATGTTGCGCCTCAACGCAGGGTGAACTGATTCATGAGCACACCGGCCTCTGCCCGTACGCCGAAGTATCTGGCCGATCTGATCGAGAACGGTGGTAAGCCCCTGCGCGCTGGTTTTCTTGGCCTGTTCCGCGATGACCCTAAACACTGGGTGCCGCAAAGCGGGTTTTGGGCGTTCACGCTGCTGCTGATTCTGGCGCATCAGGGAACGGCGCTGACCTATGGATTTCCGGCCCTGGCCACCGGCGTCGGTTTATGGCTGTACTTCAAGAGTCCCGCGCGTTACATCGGCTTCGTCTGGTGGCAATGGTTTCTCAGTCCCGAAGTGCGCAGGCTGGCGGACTTCGCGAAGGGCGGTTTCACGGCCACCAGCCTGATCCAGGTCGCGCCTGTGGTCGTGACCATGATCTGCGGCTTGACGGTGGTTCGGCACTACAAGGTGCTGGCTGAGCGGCGTGGCCTGCCGTTCCTCCTGATCTTCATGGGCCTCGCCTACGCGTACCTGATCGGCGTGATGTCCAACGGCCCGATGGCGGCCACCTATGACCTCGCGGCGTGGTTGTATCCGGTGTTGATCGGCTTTCACATCATGGTCCATGCTCGCGAGTATCCGAAGTATCGCCAGGCGATCCTCGATACATTCATCTGGGGCATGCTGTTCATGGGTGGCTACGGCCTCGTGCAGTTCTTCCTGATGCCGGGCTGGGACTCCATGTGGATGATCGGTTCACAAATGGCGTCGCAAGGCGATCCGGTCCGGCTCGGCGTACGCGTGTTCAGCACGATGAATTCATCGGGTCCGTTTGCGCTTGCCATGATGGCCGCGCTCACCTTCACCATGGCCGGCACGCAGAGCGTACGCTGGGTCGCGGGCGGTCTCGGCTTCATCTCGTTTGGCCTGTGCATGGTCCGCTCCACGTGGGGCGGCTGGGTCATCGCCATGGTGTTGCAACTGCTCAAGGCGAGCAACAAGGTGCGGGTGCGGATACTGGTCGGCGCCGTCGTGCTGGCGGGACTTTCCGTGCCGCTGCTCACCTTCGGGCCGATTGCCGACAAGATGGCGACGCGCTTGCAGTCCATCACCAATCTCAGCGATGACAATAGCTACGCCGCGCGTAACGAGTTCTACGCATCGTTCGCGAAAACCGCTTTCACCGACGTCTCCGGCGAGGGATTCGGCGCCACGGGTTCATCGACGAAACTCTCCACCTCCAATGGCGATCTCGGCAAGTACGGCAGCTTCGACAGCGGTGTGATGAACGTGCCGTTCGTGCTCGGCTGGCCGGGTTCGCTGATGTATCTTGCCGGGCTGGGCTTGCTGATCGCACGTGCGTTTCGTGCTTCGTTTTCGCTGCGCGACGACAAATACGCGCAGGCTTCCCTGAGCGTTGCGTTTGCGATTGTCGGCATGCTGGTGTTCACCAACACGTTCACGTCGATTGGCGGGATGATCCTTTACATGGGCCTTTGCTCGGTCCTCGCAGCGCGCCATCACCAGCGGCTCGCGCGCCTCCGGGAGCAAGCGCTCTTCGCACATTCCCTCCCTGAAAAGGCACTCCGATGAGAATCGCCATCGTCACTCATGTCGTGCGTCACAACGACGGACAAGGCCGCGTGAACTACGAGATCGCGCGCGCTGCTTTGGCGGAAGGCCATCAGGTCACGCTGCTCGCATCGCACGTTGCGCCCGAGCTTGCTTCCGAAGCGCGCTTGCGATGGGTCGCGATCAAGGTCGGGCGCTTCTGGCCGACCAAGCTTTTCAAGCAACAGATCTTCGCGTTGAAGACGGGGTTGTGGCTCAGGTCACACAAGAATGAATACGACGTCCTGCATGTGAACGGATTTATATCGTGGGCGAAAGCCGACGTGAACACGGCCCACTTCGTGCATGGCGGCTGGCTGCGCAGTCCGTACTATCCGTTCAAGCTCACAGGGGGCTTGTGGTCCGCGTATCAGGTGTTGTATAGCCGCGTGAATGCGCGGCTTGAACACTGGGCGTATCAGCGCTCGAA
>NZ_JAQGMM010000399.1 GCF_028292365.1 Caballeronia sp. | reverse complement strand
GAAAAATCGAATGCCATCATGTCGTGAAAGAGGATGGCACCCTCCCGTGCGTCGCAAGCACGCAGTTCCCCGCGTGCCTCGCGCTCCTCGAAGAACTGTGTCATTGCCTCCTGAAATATACGCGGTCCCCGATCAAACCACGTCTGCCCCACTTGTGGAAAGCGACTCGACTCGGCAATGGCCAGGCGCTGCAGTGCGATAGCCCGGGGATGCAACACAGCTTTGTAGAACGTTTGCCCGATCATGGTCAGCGCCTGACGCAGAGGCAGTGAGAAACCCTCGGAGGCCAGGATTGCGCCGGATATCTCACTGCTAAGATTTTCGAGCGCAGCGATGAAGAGACCCTCTTTGCCCTTGAAATGCTTATAGACGTTGGACTTGGAACCACCCACCTCGGCAACGATCTCATCCAGGGTGACGCGATCATAGCCGCGCGCCAGGAACATGTCTGCTGCAGTGGTCAGTAATTCGCGGCGCCTTTGCGTCGATCTGCTCACGGGTAGACGCGATGACGGTTTCTTCGGGGCAGGGGTCTTTCTAGCAGGCATACGAACCTTCCATGCGTTTTCAATCTAAATTCTGACGCTCTCGACCTAACCGCACCCTGGCTGCGGAAGCAGAACATACAAACACTTGCATTCTAGCAGCCGCCAATGCCGCCAATCTCCGGCGCGCCGGAACTCAAGCCTGAATCATTCACATTCACTGCTGCCGGGTTCAAGCTCTCGCAACAGTCGCGAATCTCCAGTTCGGTGCGCGCCTTTGAAAGACCCTTTGAAGGGAGGCCAGTCTGCGAAAGGTCGCCTCGCCGCTTGCGTCGCCGTCATCGGAACTTTCCTTAATCATACCAGTCGGTACGACCGGTTCAAGGAACTCTCCGCCAATGTTTGCCGATCGTATTCGCGAAGATAGCCCGTGTATCGTGGTTTACCCCGACTCTGTGCTTTTGTTGTCGACATCTAATATACTACTCGAATCGTACTGAGCAGTACTCTTGGTGACTTCTTGAGGCTGACCTGTTTTCCGCGAGCGCACTCTGAGAGATTCGACGCAATGGGTAGTGTCAAAGTACAACTGGGGCTGACTGATCGGACTACGCAGGCCATCGGCGAGACTCTGTCCCGACGCAGGAATACGGGTCGGGCCAACTTGCTGTTTGCCGGGCCGGCGGTGATCGCGTCGAACGCCTACATGGATCCCGGTAATTTCGCCACGAACTTTCAGGCGGGTGCCCGATACGGCTACGCACTGCTTTGGGCAGTGCTCGGTGTCAACGTCGCTGCGATGCTGTTTCAGGCGCTATCGGCCAGACTGGGTATCGACACGAACCGCAACCTCGCCGAAATGTGCCGTGAGCGGTTTCCCACACCGCTGGTTCGTTCGTGAACGGTTGGCTCGAGCCCGTTGCAGCGATTTTTGGAACCGTATTGATCTTGTTTCCCCAACATGATTTTCCTGCTTCAGACCTTCGGCATGAGCGTACCAGGATTGCCGGGCGCCGGATGACGATAGGAGACCACGATGCCAAAAAATAGCAAATCGTATTGGTTTGAAAGTTCGTCATGCGAACTATAGCGTAACAAGAACATTCACCACTAAGCAAAAGAGATGAGATGATCCAGATACCTAAAACAGCCCGACCGGCGCCATTTCAGGTGACTCGTGCAAGCCACCTGACCTTTACAGTTCGAGACCTGGCCCGTAGCCGCGACTTCTATACGGAAGTCGTTGGCCTGACCGTTAGTGATGAGGACCGTGACACGATCTATCTACGAGGCGTTGAAGAGCGATCACATCATAGCTTGATCCTGAAGCGCACAAATGATGCGCCCGCGTGCATCAGGACCGGGCTGCGGACATTTGACGACGAGGACCTGGATAAAGCCAAGTTCTACTTCGAAAAGCGTGGAATCAAAGCCGAATTCGTCGATGCACCGTACCAGGCGCGCACCCTGCATGCTTCCGACATCAGCGGCACTCCGCTAGAGTTTTGCTTTGACATGCCGCGCGTCGAAAGAGTAGATCAGAAGTTCGAGAGCGTTCGGGGCGGGGGTGCGCTTCGCTTCGATCACTACCAGGTCACTGCCCCTGACCTCCAACTCGCAGCAAGCTTTTATGCCGACTTCGGGTTTCGGATTCTCGACTATATGATCGTCGGAGAACAGCCGGTCGGTGTCTTTTTGCACGCCAAAGACTCCCAGTACGATGTGGTCTTCATCCGGCGGCCGGGCCCGGCGTTGCATCATTTTGCGTACGTCGTTCACGGTATTAACGAAATCATGAAGGCCTGCGACGTTGCGGGTAGTCTGGGCTTTGGCGATAACGTGGAGTTCGGACCGGGCAGGCACAGTTTGGGGCATTCGTACTACGTGTACCTGCTCGATCCGGACGGTCATCGCATCGAATTGCTGCCGCCGCCCATCTATTGCGGCGATGCGCAAGACGAACCAATTGTCCATGACCTGACCGGCATCTCCCGGGTAACCGAGTCGTGGGGACTTCCACCGCGGTTGACCTGGCTGACGAACGCCTCCCCCTTCCATGGCGTAGAGCGCACGAGTCCGACGCCCGGAGGACCGGAGCCATCCCTGGAAGCCTATCTGGGCATGAGCTGAGTGTGCCTGACGTAGTCGAGTAGCGGATCGTGGCTCATGAGAGCAACGATAAATCTGATTTGATCAAAGTGAAGGCATTTAGATATGGCACGTATCCCCTATGTGAACAGAGAGACCATACCGGACGGCAGAACGGATCTTTACGACCGGCTGATTGCTGAACGGGGTCCCAATCCCGAGAACATTTTCCTGGCGTTGGCTAACGCCCCAGCACTCACGGAGGCGGTTCTCGGAATGGCAACCGCGCTGCGCAAGCAGACCTCTTTCCCCAGAGTCTTCCGCGAACTTGCCGTCGTGACGGTAGGGATCGTGGCCAATGCGCCCTATGAGGTGGACCACCATTGGAATGCGGCTTTGAGCGCGGGCGTGCGACGCGAACAGCTCGAGAGCCTGGAGGACTTTGAGAAATCGGAACACTTCACGGCCGAGGAACGTGCCGTGATTCGTCTGGCGAGAGAAGTCAGCCTCGATGGACATGTCAAAGACGGCACTTGGGACGCCACCGCGTTCCTTGGTCAGCAACAACGCCTCGAGCTACTTGTAACAATCGCCTGGTACAACTGCGTCGTTCGTGTTCTTCTGCCCTTGCAGATCGAAAAAGAATCTTGGTTCGTGCGCCGATAGTCTTATCCCCCAGATAGAAGATTACCCGATGAAATTACTTCGCTATGGTCCTCAAGGCCAGGAACTTCCGGCCATACTCGCCGCTGATGGTTCAGTGCGCGCCCTGAGCCCGATTATCAAAGATATCGACGAGTCCGTGCTCTCCGCTGAGGGCATGCGTTTTCTCGAAGCGCTCGATCCACTAAAGCTGCCGAGGGTTGATGCCCCTGGGCGCATCGGCTCGCCGCTTGGCGACGTCAAGGAGATCATCGCGATTGGGCTGAATTACCGCCAGCATGCGCTGGAAGCCAGCTTGCCCATCCCCTCCGAGCCGGTGGTCTTCTTTAAATCGACGTCGTCGATTTGTGGACCCGACGACGACATACTCTTGCCGCCCGGCTCGATCAGTACTGACTGGGAGATCGAGCTCGGAATCGTCATTGGCAGGACCGCTTCGCGCATCGACAAAAGCGCGGCGCGCAAGTGCGTCGCCGGATACGTCATGGTCAACGACGTGTCCGACCGGCATTGGCAGGTAGAGCGGGGCGGTCAATGGAGCAAAGGCAAAAGCTTCGATACCTTCACGCCAGTCGGCCCGTGGCTGGTCAGTGCGGGCGAAATGCGCGAGCCTGGGTCGCTCGAACTGG
>NZ_JAQGMM010000362.1 GCF_028292365.1 Caballeronia sp. | reverse complement strand
CGCTTTCCGCCAGCGAAATCATGCCCAGGTTGACCTGGATCGCGGTAACGATCATTTCGCGGCGCCCTTCAATTGTTTTCACGATACGCAACAGATGGTCGTACACATCGCGGAAATAATCCTGCATGCCGGTACAAATGCCCGGAGCGCGGCCGCCGTATAGCTTGCTGACCGCTTCCAGCAGTGGCGCGGTGTGATGTTGCAGCAGGACAAGCCGGCGCTTCAGGGAATACAGGTCTTCGATGATCACCCGCGACGCCGCCGACCCGTTGCGCTCGAAGATGCGTTCTTCGAGTTCGTCGAGCTCCGCGCCGAGCGTTTCCAGAATGGGGAAATACCGGTCCACTACATTGTCGATCAGCGCGTACATCACGAATGCCGGGCCGTGTTCCAGCAGATGCGGTTCGCGCTCGCAGCGCTTGCGCACATCCTGGAATCCCTGGCTCGTCCTGTTACGCACGGACAGTACGTAGTTTTTTCCGACGAACACGTTGATCTCGCCGACCACCAGTTCGTTGTCGGAATCGAGTTCCACGGTGTGGAGCACGCAAAACAGCGAGTCCGCGTATTCGTCGATCTTCGGACGTTCGTGGCCTTGCTGAGCGTCTTCCACGGCGAGTTCGTGCAGCCCGAACTGGTGTGACATATGCGCGAGTTCGCCCGGGCCGGGGTCCTTCAGCGCGACCCAGACGAAGCAGTCGGGGACTTCCCGATACGCGGAAATATCGTCGATAGCGACGTCGGCGAGCTTGCGGCCTTTCTGGTAAGCCGCACAATTGACCAGCATGAATTCCTGCCCCCGCACACAGTGATGGTGCCGGCGCATGCCGTCTTTCGCGACGAGAGGCAGCGTATAGGGAGGCATGGCCGGAATTGCTGTAGATGTTAGCGGATTTGTCCGGCGCCTACTGCGCAGGCGTCTTCCCTGTTCCGTCGTCTTGCAATTCAGCCGCCACGCGAGTTACGTCTCGCTATGCGAGTAGTCCGAGGTCAGTTCGGAGCTGAGCCGCGGCGTATCCGCCTGCGGCGCCAGGGTGTTGTCGCGTTTCGTGAGCTTGCCTTCCACGGAAGCGCCAACGTCCATGCGCAGTTGCTGGTAATAGATGTTGCCGTTCACATGCGCGTTCGATTGCAGCTCGACAAAATGCTCCACGGTGACATCGCCGGTGATGGTGCCGTTGATCACGATGTCATAGGCATTGACGTTGCCGGTGATCGACCCCTGGTCGCTGACAACCAGCAGCGTCTGCTCGCCCGCGCGGCCCGTCACGTTGCCCTTGACGTGGCCATCCATGCGCAGGCCGTCGCTGAATTCGAGGTTGCCCGCGATCTGGACATCGTGTGCGATCAGCGTAGCTAGCTTGGCTTGACTGACGCCGGTAGATTTTTTCTTGAACATGGGAAAACCTCTTCTGGTCTGGATTGCAAAAATGGTTGCCGGTCATGGACGGATCGATGTGGCGGCGTGGAGGGTGGCTCGGGATCGGTCTATCTAGTTCGACTTGTCCCGCTGACGCTTGAGGAAGGTCAGGTCCGTTCGCATTCGATGAATCTCCGCCAGGCTTTCGGCCGCTTGTTGCTCCATGACGAGCCGTGTCGCCACTTCATGGTCCAGCGCGATGCGCGCCTTCGAAAGTTGCTCGCGGATCTCGCGTTCAGACATGGGCGGTGCGCACAGCGCATCGGCCTTTTTGCTGTTATCGCGCGACGTGACAAGTGCGAAGCCCGCCGCTGCCAGCGCCGCTGCGGCGCAGGCAGCGGCAATCGTGCCGAGCAACAGCATGGGCCACGTCGGACCACGTCTTGATGTCAGCGAATAGGTGCGGCGCGTGAGCTTGTGCGACGGCCTGTTTCGATCAGTTCGCGGCATTGGATTTCAGCTTGAAGAGGGCGAGATAAGGCGTGGGATTGAGCTGCGTCCCGTCGATGATCACCTCGAAGTGCAAGTGCGGTCCGGTCGAGCGGCCCGTCGAGCCGATTTCGGCAATCTTCTGGCCGGGCATGACAAGATCGCCCACCTTCACGAATATCTTCGACGTATGTCCGTAGCGGGTAATCACGCCGCTGCTGTGCTGGATATCGACGGCAATGCCGTAGCCGCCGTGCGGTCCAGCCTGAATCACGCGGCCGCCCGCGCTGGCGAAGATGGCCGTGCCGGTGGGGGCGACCAGGTCCACGCCCGGATGAAAGTTCAGGTGTCCCGTGAACGGGTCAATACGGTTGCCGAATGGCGAGCCGGAGCGTGCGTCGGGCGCGGGCTGGCGGCCTGGAAACGCCATGTATGACGCGTAGTGCGCGAGCACGGCGTCATCGAGTGCGCCGATGGTTGCATCGAGGCAATCCAGCGCGCTTTGCGTGCGCTTCAACCGCTGGGGTGCGGAACCGGTAACCGCCGCACGCTGGGCGTCGCAGAGGCGGGGCGGCAGCGATGGGCCGCCCGACGCGCTGCTGTCCAGCGGCGATTCATCGTCGTTATCGGGAAGCGGTGGAACCACGTGGATGTCCGGATGATCGGCCGCGCGTCGTGCCGCTTTCAATTGTGCTTCGAAGTCCTGAAGTTCATTCACTTGTGACACGAGTTCGATCACACGCGGTTCGATATGCGTGAGTGTTGCGCTGATCTTGCCGAGTTCATCGATCTCGTAGGAGCGCCGCTCTGTTTGCGCTTTCTCTTCGGCCGCGTGAGTGTTGCCCATTGCCGCGCCAATGGCGATGCCAAGCGCGAGCGCGGCCAGGATCATCGCAATGACGGCGACGATCACCATGGCGCGGACAGTGCGCGCTTCGACGAAACGCACACGCTGGTGCGACACGTTCCGGCGGGACCAGATGACGAACGCCATCAGCGCACCGGGCGCGGCAAACGCGCGGGTGAAAAAAGACGCGCGGGCGGTGGATGACCGGTCTGTCTGCGAGTGATAAATATGAGATGGATAAAGGTCACGTCCATGTGAAAACGCCGCAGCAGGGCTACGGCGGAAAGCCTTATGGGCGGACGATTATGCACCCGTTATGCGAATGCGTATCTCATATATAAGGGGAGCTGAACAAACGAGAAATTTACGGCCTCTGCGTTTCGCTCCATAGCATCTCGCGCGACTCGCCCATCAGCAACGGACGATTGATTTCAGCCACTGTGCGCAAGAAGTCCCACACTGCCGTGATGCGTTTCAATTTGCGCAAATCTTCGCGGCAGGACAGATAAAAAGCACGCGTGACGACGATGTCATCGGCGAGAACGGGCACGAGTCGCGGGTCCTGCGCGGCCATGAAACACGGCAGGATCGCGAGCGAGCGGCCCTGCAACGCGGCGTGATATTGCGCGATCACGCTGGTGCTCCGCCAACGTGACACAGCGCCCGGAATCGCGCGTTCGAGATAGAGCAACTCGTAGCTGAACGCGAGGTCATCGATATAACTCGCGAAGCGATGCGTCGTGAGGTCTTCGACCTTGCGTACCTGTTCGTGCTGGTCGAGATAGTCGCGCGTAGCGTAGAGGCGCAAGCGGTAGTCGCAGAGTTTCGTGTAGACGGTCTGGCCATGTTCAGGGCGCTCCAGCGTGACGGCTATGTCGGCCTCGCGCTTGGACAAGCTGACGAAGTGCGGCACCGGCAACAAGTCGATGGAAATCTGCCGGTGGGCGTCCTGAAAGCGCGCGAGTTGCGGCGCGAGAAAGAAGCAGCCGAAACCTTCGGTCGAGCCGACTCGTACGTGTCCGGACAACGCGTGTCCCGAGTTGGCAATGTGCTCGGTCGCCGACTGAACCGTGCTTTCCATGGCGTCGACATACGTCAGCAGGCGCTGCCCTTCGGCGGTCAGGATGAAACCGCCGCTGCGGGATTTATCGAAGAGCAGGGTGCCGAGCGCGTCTTCCAGCGCGCGCACGCGCCGCGCGACGGTCGTGTAATCGACCCCCAGACGCTTCGCCGCGCCGCTTGCGCGCTGGGTTCGCGCCACTGCCAGGAAGTACCGGAGATCGTCCCAGTTCAGGTTGCTAAGGCCCGGACTCGTGCTTTTTTGCATATTGGATGGGTATTTGTATCCATACTTCGTAGAGATTTGCATAACTATACTGAACGTTGTGGACTCCCCCTACAGCTTGTGTAACGGGCGAGCCGACAACATTCAAATAATCCGGAGACGACATTTCCCTTTGGCGACCCGCGCGGTATCTGCGCGCGTCCGCGTCTCTGTCATCCCGTTCCACCAGGAACGTTCCGTTCAAGGAGCCTCTCTATGAATACCGTTGCTGACCGTCCGTCACAGGCCGAACAATCCAACGCTGGCGTGCGCACGGCGAAATTGCTGATCGACGGCAAGTTCGTTGAATCGACGACGCAGGAGTGGCGCGATATCGTTAACCCTGCGACCCAGGAGATCGTTGGCCGGGTGCCATTTGCAACCAAGGCAGAAGTCGATGCCGCCGTGGCGTCGGCGGCAAAAGCGTTCCAGACGTGGCGCCTGACGCCGCTTGGCGCACGCATGCGCGTGATGCTGCGGTTCCAGGACCTGGTGCGCCAGAACATGAAGCGGATCGCGCAGACGCTGACGGCCGAGCAGGGCAAGACGCTGCCCGATGCCGAAGGCGATATCTTCCGCGGCCTTGAAGTGATCGAACATGCCTGTTCGATCGGCACGCTGCAGCAGGGCGAATTCTCGGAGAACGTCGCGGGCGGCGTGGATACCTACACGCTGCGCCAGCCGATAGGCGTGTGCGCCGGCATCACGCCGTTCAACTTCCCCGCGATGATTCCGCTGTGGATGTTCCCGATGGCGATCGTCTGCGGCAATACGTTCGTGCTGAAGCCATCGGAACAGGACCCGTTGTCCACCATGGAACTGGTCGAGCTGGCGCTCCAAGCGGGCATTCCGGCGGGCGTACTGAACGTCGTGCACGGTGGCAAGGACGTGGTCGACGCTATCTGTACGCATCCCGACATCAAGGCGATCTCGTTCGTCGGATCGACGCATGTGGGTACGCACGTGTACAACCTCGGCAGCCAGCACGGCAAGCGCGTGCAGGCGATGATGGGTGCGAAGAATCACGCAGTCGTGCTACCCGATGCGAACCGCGAGCAGACGCTGAACGCACTTGCCGGTGCGGGTTTTGGCGCGGCGGGGCAGCGTTGCATGGCGACATCGGTCGTGGTGTTCGTGGGGGCATCGAAGGACTGGTTGCCGGAGCTGGTCGAGCGCGCACGCGGCTTGTCCGTGAATGGCGGCACGGAGGCGAATACCGACGTTGGGCCGGTCGTCTCGCGCGCAGCCAAGGAGCGGATCCTCGGCATGATCGATGCAGGTGTGAAGGAAGGCGCAACGCTTTCGCTGGATGGTCGCGATGTGAAGGTCCAGGGATACGAGAAGGGCAATTTCATCGGTCCGACGGTGTTCTCAGGCGTCACCACGGACATGACCATCTACAAGCAGGAGATCTTCGGTCCGGTGATTTGCGTGCTGGAAGCCGCAACGCTTGACGATGCCATTGCACTGGTCAACCGCAATCCGATGGGCAACGGCGTCGGACTTTTTACGCAGAGCGGCGCGGCGGCGCGCAAGTTCCAGAGCGAGATCGATGTTGGCCAGGTGGGGATCAACATTCCTATCCCCGTGCCGGTGCCGTATTTCAGCTTTACCGGCTCCCGCGGGTCGAAGCTGGGCGACCTCGGGCCGTACGGCAAACAAGTCGTGCAGTTCTATACGCAAACCAAAACCGTCACGTCGCGCTGGTTCGACGACGCCACCGTCAACGACGGCGTCAACACGACCATTTCGCTGCGCTAGGTTGGTTGCCAGGTTGCCGAACGAAATAAAAAGGGGATACGCAATGGAAATCGGCTTTATTGGACTGGGCAACATGGGCGGACCCATGGCCGCCAACTTGCTGAAAGCGGGGCATTCGCTGACGGTTTTTGATTTATCGAAGACGGCTTTGCAGGCGGCGGTCGACGCAGGCGCGCGGACGGCGGCATCGCCCCGTGAGGCGGCTCAGGCAAGTGAGGTGGTGATCACCATGCTGCCGGCCGCCGCGCACGTCAGGTCGGTGTATCTGGAGCCGGATGGCGTGCTCGCCGGGGTTCGTCCGGGCGTGCCGCTGATCGACAGCAGTACGATCGATCCGGCGACCGCGCGGCTGATCGGCGAAGCCGCGTTGAAGCAGGGTAATCCGTTCGCCGATGCTCCCGTGTCCGGCGGTACCGGCGGCGCCCAAGCGGGCACGCTGACGTTCATGGTCGGCGCCAATACCGCGCTGTTCGAAACGCTCAAACCGGTGCTCGCCGGCATGGGCAAGAACATGGTTCAGTGCGGCGAAACGGGGACGGGGCAAATCGCGAAAATCTGCAACAACCTGCTCCTCGGCATTTCGATGATCGGCGTGGCGGAAGCGATGAAACTCGGCGCGTCGCTCGGGATCGAACCGAACAAGCTCGCTGGAATCATCAACACATCGACGGGACGTTGCTGGAGCGCCGATACGTGTAATCCCTACCCGAACGTTTTACCGAATGCCCCTTCGTCACGCGGGTATACCGGGGGGTTCGGCGCTGATCTCATGTTGAAGGACCTGGGACTAGCCGTTGATGCAGCGCGTCAAGTCAAGCAACCCATCCTGCTCGGCGCGCTCGCGCAGCAGCTTTACCAGACCATGAGCATGCAAGGCTTGGGCGGGTTGGACTTCTCCGCGATTATCAAGTTGTACGGTAGCGAGGACGCCTGAATAAAACCTGCCGATTGCGAATTGCTGCAGCGCATTTTATGTGATCTTTTAAGCTGCGTTGCAGCATCGCAGTCGCTCTGCCATGCTAAGCAAGGACATGGGGAATACGATGATTCGCTTCTTCTGATTTTGGCCTATTCTCAAAGCACGACGTTCATGTCTTCGTCTGTATTAGTAAGTAAATTACGAATGAGGGATGAAGACAGCGAAGCCGCTTTGAGGTGTTTAATAGGTTTATCAGGTTAATTAAGGCCAGCGAAATGCTGGCGGCAAATAGCCAGGATCAAGGAGAGCCAGATGCAAACAACTCGTCATTTTCACATGGAATTGCGGCATGCAACGCTGCCGACCTACGTGTTCAGTTACCTGTTCCCGTTGGTGCTGTTGGCGTATGAGTTATGGCGCGTAGGTTCATGGGTGGCCGTGCGTGGTTTCAACTTCGCGGACTTCAGTTCGATGGGGTATGAATTCGCGCTGATGCTAGCGGTGTTTGCGATGCAGATCATTGTCGAAATCGCATTCATGGCTGCGGCCATGTTGACGAAACACCACGACATTGCACATCGTGCGGCTAACTTGCTACTTGGCCTGTTCTGTTCGGTGGTTGTGCTGGGATTCGATCTCGCACTTCAATACGCAATGTAACGTGCAAATATAAGCGCGCGGTTTTATCTAAGCAGTAGCGCTACTCAGGTTCTCGCAGCAATAAAAAGCCTGTTCGAATGTTTTGTTCGAGCAGGCTTTTTTCGTTGTTTTTTCAGGTGCAAATCAGCAACCTGCCGCGTTGGGCAATTCAGGCGCCGACTGCGCGCGTGATTCGAAACATTTCTTGTTCGCTTCCTTGAGCGCCGTGCGCAATCCTTCCTCGATCACCGGGTGATAGAACGGCAGCTTCAACATGTCTTCCACCGACAGTTCCAGTTGCAACGCCCATGCAAGCAGATGACCGAGATGTTCGAGGGCCGGTCCGCACCCCTGCGCACCCAGAAATTTGCCGGTCTTGGCGTCAGCATAGACATGCAGCAAACCCCGGTTTTGGCGTAGTACGCGACTGCGTCCCTGGGTTTCGAACGACACGGTTCCGGTCACGGTCATCTGCTTGTCGAGGTCGTCGTAGGAAGCGCCTACGCTCGCGACTTGCGGCTCGCAGAACACGATAGAAAACGGCACCTTGCGTTTGACGGACTGAACATCGGGGAAACGCGCGGCGTTGTCGCCGGCGAGCTTGCCTTCGTCGGCGGCATCGGAGAGAAAGGGACGCGTGCCGTCGCAATCGCCCGCCATGAAGATGCTGCTGTCGCCACACTGCATCGACTGTTCGTCGAAGAGGGGAACGCCCTTGTCATTGAGTTCGATGCGGGTCTTTTCCAGCTGCAATGCAGTCAATGCCGGCTTCCTTCCAGTCGCCACGAGCACGCAGTCGAAACGCTCGGTGCGCTCGGTTCCATCCAGCGCTTTAAAGCGGATCGTGGGTTCTCCATCCTGCATCGATTTTTCGAGGATGGTCGCGTCTGGGTCGAAGTAAAACTCCTGCTGCAGCGCCTCAATCAATGTGTCGCGCACAGGAGTGTCCGACAGCGCGCCAACCCGGTTTTTCTGGCTGAACATGAATACATCCACGCCGAGTCGCGCGAATGCCTGGCCGAGTTCGAGGGCGATAGGGCCTGCGCCGAATACGGCGCAGCGCTTGGGCAAGGTCTTCAAGTCGAAGACATCGTCGCTCGTGATCAGATGGTCGCCGAATAGCTTGAAGTCGTCTGGAATGAGGGATGCCGAGCCTGTGGCGATCACTACACTCGTGGCTTCCACGCGCGCGAAGTCATCGACGAGAAGAACGTTACGCGACTCGAAACGTGCGCACCCGCGGATCACCGTGTCCTGAGGATATGAATCCGTTTCTTCCAGCACACCTTTGACGAAATGATCCCGCTCGCTGCGGACATAGGCCAACACATGCTCACCGTTTGCTTCAAGCGCATACGTGCCTTCAATGCCTCTGGGCGCTTGTGCCTTTGCGTTGTGCAGGCCATTGGCAGCAGCGAGCAGCAGCTTGGACGGCATGCAGCCCACGCGCGCGCAGGTCGTACCGAACTCGGCGCCTTCGATGATCACCACTTGCTTGCCCGCGTGCTGTGCCGCACGATACGCGGCCATGCCGGCCGTCCCAGCGCCAATGACGGCGACGTCAACCTTGATCTGCTTCATTGATACCTTTGCATTAGAAAGGCTCGACAGCGTATACAGCCTGTTTTCACGACCACTGCGGATGTGCCCCGTCCAGGCTCCGGTCGAGCTGGAACGCGGTGCTGATCAGCGCAAGATGGGTTAATGCCTGCGGGAAATTGCCCAACGCTTCGCCGCTGATGGCGACTTCTTCGGAGTAGAGGCCGACGTGGTTAGCATAAGCCAGCATCTTCTCGAATATAAGCCGTCCTTCGTTCACTCGACCTGCTCGCACAAGTGCTTCCGCGTACCAGAACGAACACGCGCTGAAGCCACCTTCCTCCCCGGGAAGACCATCGAGCGAATCGCCGCGTGTGTAGCGAAAAATCAGCGGATCGACGCCCAGTTCGCGGCCGATAGCATCGAGCGTTGAAAGCCAACGCGGGTCTTTCGGGCCGATGAAACGCACGAGCGGCATCATGAGCGTCGATGCATCCAGCGTCGTCGAATCGGGTGTCTGGACGAAGCTCTGGATCTCGTCGTTCCAGAAGTGCGTGTAGATATCGGCGTGAACGGCGTCGCGGACCGCATTCCATTCGGCAAACGGCGCGGGCAGCGAACGTTTTTGCGCGAGGCGGATTGCGCGGTCCATCGCGACCCAGCACATCAAGCGAGAATGCAGCAAGGGCCGGCCGCCGTTGCGAAATTCCCAGATGCCCTGGTCTGCTTGTTGCCAGTTCTCCGCAACGAAGTTCACGGTACGCGTGACGTGGCGCCAGCCGTCGTAGGAAATGGCTTCGCCGTATTTGTTGTACAGATAGATAGCGTCCAGCAGCGCGCCGTAGACGTCGAGCTGCGTCTGATCGCGCGCGGCATTGCCGATCAGCGGGGGCGCGGTGCCGCTGCCGTGCAGTTCCGGGACGACTTCTTCTTCGGGCGTTTCTTCGCCGTCGACCGCATACATCACGCTGAATGATCCGTCAGAGTCGCACTGCTTGTTGCGCTCGGCGATCCAGTTCTTGAAGTTGCGTGCCTCGCCCGTGTAGCCGAGCCGGAGCAGCGCGTAGACGGAGAATGCAGCGTCGCGAATCCAGGTGTATCGATAATCCCAGCGACGTCTGCCATCCGATGTTTCCGGCAACCCGAACGTAGGCGCGGCGACGATCGCGCCGGTTGCGCGCGAGCTCAGCAACTTGAGCAGCAGCGCCGAGCGCATCACGACTTCGCGGTAACGGCCCCGGTAGGTGGATTGGCCCGACCATTCGCGCCAGAAGTCGATGGTGTCAGACAGCGCTTCCTTGCAAGGAAGCGTCTTGCGCATCGCTTCGGATTCCGCGCCGAAGATGAAGCAGGCCGTCTCGTCCTGCTTGAGATCGAAGCTTGCGACGGCGTCGTCGTGATCGATCGACAAAGGCACGGTTGCATCGAGCGTGAGGGCTTCTGCCTGAGCGCCGGCTGCCTTGTCTGCAGGCGTGAAGCGCAACGTACTGGCATCGACCTGAGTGGTTTCGTGACTGCCTCGGGCATAGTCTAAACGCGGCGCGCAGCGCATTTGCGCGGACATATCGCCGTAAATCGCACGCACGATCCGCACCACGCAATTGGAGGTCGCCTTGGCGTCGTCGTCGTCATTCGAGACCGGCATGAAGTCGACGATCTCGCACACGGCCTGCGCCGACATGAAGCGCGTGAGCAACACGTTCGTTTCCGGCAGATACATTTGCTTCGTGCGCGCTACCGCGAAGGTCGGTGTAATGCTGAACGCGCCACCATTTTCCGGGTGCAGCAGCGACCCGAACACGGTCGGCGAATCGATGCGCGGAAAACACATGAAGTCGATCACGCCTTCAGTCGACACCAGCGCGGTCGTGCGCATGTTGCCTATCAGGCCATGCGCGTCAATACCAATGCCGGGGCGGTCTTCGCGGGGGCTAACCATTGTCCGCAAAGCCCGGATACAGCGTCATGCCGCCGTCCACGAACAAGGTAGTCCCAACCACATAGTCGCTGTCGTCCGAAGCCAGCCAGACCGCCGCCCGGCCGATATCCTCGCTCTCGCCAATCCGCCCGTAGGGCACGAGTTCGAGCAGCGCCTTCAACGCTTCGGGGTTGTCCCACGCAGCCTTGTTGATCGGCGTGCGGATCGCGCCCGGAGCGATCGAATTCACGCGGATCCTGTGCGGCGCGACTTCCTGCGCGAGCGATTTCATCATCATCTGGATGCCACCCTTCGACGACGCATAGTTGACGTGTCCCGCCCAAGGGATCACTTCATGCACCGAGCTCATGCAGATGATCTTGCCCAGCGCCCTGGACACGGGACGCGGGCCGCGCCGGAGGAATTCACGCACGGCGCGTTGAGCGGTAAGGAACTGGCCAGTGAGATTGACGTTCATCACCGCGTTCCAGTCGGCGAGCGTCATGTCGACGAACTTCGCGTCTTTCTGCAAGCCGGAATTCGCGACCACGATGTCCACCGTGCCGAAACGCTTGATCAGCGCGTCGAACATGGCGTCGATCTCGGCTTCGTCGGAGACGTCGGCCTGGATTGCGATGGCCTGGCCGCCGGCTTTTTCTATCGATGCCGCGAGCGCTTCAGCGGCTTCGCCATGCGAGTGGTAGTTGATCGCGACGCTCGCGCCGGCATCGGCGAGCGCTTGCGCCACGCCGTAGCCTATGCCCGAACTGCCGCCGGTGACGAGCGCGACCTGACCTTCGAGTACTGGATTCATAACGTTCCCTGGTTCGATGCGAAGCGCGCGCCGTACGCGCCGCCGCCGCTGCGTAGCGCCTGCTCGCGATGCACCTGCTGGGGGCCGGCCTGGGCCGGAGACGTCAGGGGAAGGAGCAAGTGCCGGACCCGCCCGCGACAGGGTTCCCGAGTCGGGGTGGGAACTCGTATTCGCTATTCGGAATCCACCCCAAGCGCGGGGAAACGTTCCGTGGGATAGGCGATCTCGTCTTGCGAGGCGACAATCTCAAGCTCATAGCGCCCGGCCTGGAAGGTATTCCTGACCACGGCGTTCACTGCGGCAAGCGTGTGTTCCAGCGCGGCACGCACCGAGTCGCCCAGTAGCGTGCGCGCGAGAAATACAGCGCTGGTCAAGTCGCCCACGCCTACTGGTTGCCGCGCGAACGGGTAGAGCGGCCGTTGCGCAAACCACGCTTCGGTCGCGGTCACGGCGAGCATGTTGAAGGTATCGGCGCGGCTGTTTCGGTCGATCAGGTGCTTGACGAGCACCACTTTCGGGCCGCGGGCGATCACCTCGCGGCAGGCGGCGACGGCTTCATCCACCGTCTCGATCGTGCGTCCCGTCAGCTTCTGCAATTCGATGTGATTCGGCGTCATGGCATCGGAGACTTCCGGCATGGTGTTCACCAGGAACTCCTGGATGCCGGGTTCAACGATGCAGCCGCTGGTGGTGCCCATGACGGGGTCGCAGAAATAGCGCGCTTTCGGATTGACGGCTTTCACCATCCTGACAATTTCCACGACCGCGGCGCCTTGCTCAGGCGAGCCGAGATAACCCGACAGGATCGCATTGCAGCGCGACAGCACGCCGATAGCGCCAATCCCCTCGATCACGCGCGTCAGTTCGTCGGCGTCGACAACGCCGCCGGTCCAGCGGCCGTATTGCGTGTGATTCGAAAACTGCACCGTGTTGAGCGGCCAGACGTTGACGCCCATGCGACGCATGGGGAAAACCGCCGCGCTGTTGCCTGCGTGGCCGAAGACCACGTGTGACTGAATACTGAGGACGTTTTGCATGATGGTTTTTAGAGGTGCAGGACAGCGGCCATGAGGCCGCGCACGAAAACCGCATGCATGTTCGGCATGCCGGACATCATTGTGCCGTGGTTTTTGCCTGTGTCGAAAGAACCTGCTCGTGGAACCTGCTCGTGGAACCTCAGCGAGAGCGAGATCCACTTGGCATGAGGATTGCTCAGCCTTATGGATTTTATGCACCGTTCGCGACGGCGGGCCCATCGGCCAAGGTATTCCATCGGATTGCCAAGCGATTTTGATGGGCTGGCGCATCAATTTCCGAAAAGCAGGTGCGAACTATTCACCTTTGCAGCAAAATCATCCCAACCGCTCAATCAATTGTCGTTCAAATCCTCTGGAGAAAACCACCCCAATCCCATTCGAGTCATTCGCCAGCAAGCACCGGTAAGACAGCTGAATCAAGCGACAAACAGGCCAGAGACAGGCCGCAAAACAGGAGGTCGGTATGGAGACGCTGACAGGAAATCGTACGGATCTGCAGAAGAACACGCTGGCTATCGTCCTCGCGGGCGGCCGGGGTACCCGACTCGGACCGCTTACGAATAAACGCGTTAAGCCAGCAGTGCACTTTGGCGGCAAATACCGGATCGTCGACTTCGCATTGTCGAATTGCCTGAATTCAGGCATCCGGCGTATCGCCGTCGTTACGCAATACAAGGCGCATTCGCTCTTGCGCCACCTGCAGCGAGGCTGGGGTTTCCTGCGCGGCGAGTTCAACGAGTTCATCGACATCTGGCCGGCGCAGCAACGCGTTGATTCAAGCTGGTACAGGGGGACGGCGGACGCGGTGTTCCAGAACCTGGACATCATCCGGTCGATCGGGCCCGAGTACATCATCGTGCTGGCGGGAGACCACATCTACAAGCAGGACTACACGCGTATGATTCTCGATCACGTCGAGAGCGGCGCGGATTGCACGGTCGGCTGTATTGAGGTGCCACGCATGGAGGCGACCGCGTTCGGCGTGATGCACGTCGACGCACAGCGCCGCATAACGGATTTTCTGGAAAAACCGGAGGATCCTCCCGCGATGCCGGGCAAGCCCGATGTCGCGCTCGCGAGCATGGGCATCTATGTCTTCAGCGCAAAGTACCTGTATCAATTGCTCGAAGAAAACATTCTGACGTCGGATACGGATCACGACTTTGGCAAGGACATCCTGCCGCGCGTGGTAACGAGCGGCAAGGCGATCGCGCACCCGTTCGGCATGTCGTGCGTGACCTCCGAAACCGACCCGAACGCGCCGCCGTACTGGCGCGATGTGGGCACCGTGGATGCATACTGGTCGGCGAACCTGGACCTCGCGTCGACCATTCCTGCGCTCGACCTCTACGACCGCAAATGGCCCATCTGGACGAACCAGGAGCAGTTGCCGCCGGGCAAGTTCGTGCGCGACCTGCACGGGCAGCAGGGCGCGATCAACAACCTGCTCGTGTGCGGCGGCTGCGTGATCTCAGGTTCACAAGTCGCGCGATCGGTGTTTTCATCGGCGGTGCGGGTGCACTCGTTCTGTCACATAAACGAAGCCGTGCTGTTGCCGCAGGTCACCGTGGGCCCAAGTTGCCGCCTGAAGCGGGTGGTCATCGACCGGGGTTGCACGCTGCCCGAGGGGCTGGTCATTGGCGAAGATCCTGATTACGATGCCGAGCGGTTTTTCCGGACTGAAAACGGCGTGGTGCTCGTGACACAGGATGCGCTGACACGTCTCGGACAAGCGAAGCAGTCATAATTCGGGCGACCGGAAACAAGCCAATGGGGAACCGATGACCGTATGCGTGCTGCATGTTGCAGCGGAGATGTATCCGCTTTTGAAAACCGGCGGCCTCGCCGATGTCGTGGGCGCATTGCCGCCGGCCCAGACGCAACTGGGCACGAACGCCCGCGTGATCCTGCCGGCGTTTCCTTCGGTGGTGGCGGGGCTGACGCAGATCGAGCCGGTGGCCGATCTTGGCTGGGCGTTTGGCATCGATCACGTGCGGCTTGAGCGGGGTCTGCTTGAACCGCACGGCATCGTGGTCTACGTGGTCCGCGCCGATGCGTTCTACGACCGGCCCGGTAATCCGTATCTGGACGGCTCCCATACGCAATATGCCGATAGCGACCGGCGTTTCGCGCTGCTCGGCTGGGCGGCCGCGCGACTCGCGACCGGTGCCGATCCGGCCTGGAAACCGGATGTCCTGCACGCGCACGACTGGCACGCCGGCCTTGCGCCAGCATATTTGCGGGCACGGGAGCGTGAGACGGGTGTGGCGCGCGTGCCATCGGTCATGACGGTTCATAACCTCGCATATCAGGGCGTGTTTCCCGCCGCGGAATTCAGTGTGCTGCAGTTACCGGCGGATTTTTTCTCTGTCGATGGCGTCGAGTTCTACGGTCATCTGTCGTTTCTCAAAGCCGGCTTGTTCTACGCGGATCGCATCACGACCGTGAGCCCGACCTACGCGCGCGAGATTCAAACCCATGCTCAGGGCGCCGGGCTCGACGGTTTGCTGCGCACTCGTACGCACGATATCAGCGGCATTCTCAATGGCGTCGATAAAACGGTGTGGAATCCGGCAACCGATACGACCATCAACACGCCATACTCGATCGCCAAATTCACTGGCAAAGCGAAGTGCAAAGCCGCATTGCAGGAACGTGTCGGTCTGGCGCGCGAGCCGGATGCGTTGTTGTTCGGCGTGGTGAGCCGGCTAACCGAGCAGAAGGGCATTGATCTCTTGCTGTCGGCGATTCCGGATATTGTCCAGCGCGGGGGGCAACTCGTCGTGCTGGGTACCGGCGACCCGGCGCTTGAAAATGGCCTCAAGAAAGCCGCGCTGGCGCATCCGCACGCGGTTGCCGTGGAGCTTGGATTCGACGAAACGCTCTCCCATTCGATTATCGCGGGCAGCGATATCGTCATGGTTCCGTCACGCTTCGAGCCGTGCGGCCTGACGCAGTTGTACGCGCTGGCATACGGTTCACTGCCGCTCGTGCACTGCGTGGGCGGGCTTGCCGACACCGTGGTGGATGCGTCGCTGGAGAATCTCGCCGACGAACTGGCTACCGGTTTTGTATTCGAAAAATTCGACCGGCCATCGATTGTTGCCGCGATCCGGCGCGCGTTTGCATTGAAGCAGCGGCGGCTGGAATGGAAAGCCGTTGTGCGTCGCGCGATGGAACAGGACTTCGGCTGGGAAGCGTCTGCGTTGCGATACATCGATGTGTATCGCGAGCTGATCGGGCCGCGTGCGGGTTAGCGAGCGTGTTCGGCGTTAATGAGTTACTAGTCAGCCAGGTCGCGTGCAAGTGCGTGGATCGCGATCTGCACGCGGCTCGACAGGTTGAGCTTGCGAAGCACATTGCGCACGTGGATCTTCACGGTGCTTTCGGCCAGGTCGAGTTCCCGCGCAATATCCTTGTTGCTCGCGCCGCGCGCCAGGATCCGCACGATGTCGCGTTCTCTTGGCGTTAATGCAGGCGACGCAGGCGTGCCACGTGGTTCGAGTGACGCGGGTGCCACAGTATCTTCCGCGCGCACCGGCGTTCTCATTTGCGCGATCAGCCGCTGCGTCATGCTCTCCGCGATCACGGATTCGCCCGTCGCCGCGCGGCGGATCATGGTGGCGAGTGCGTCCGCTTCCATGTTTTTCAACAGATAGCCGCACGCACCTTCACGCAGCGCACGGGTCAGTTCATCCACGTCTTCCGACACGGTCAGCATGATGACCGCCGTGTCCGGCAGATCCTGCTGCAGCAACTGCAACGTTTCGATACCCGATAACCCCGGCATGTTCAGGTCGAGCAGGACCACGTCCGGGCGATGCTGCTTTGCGCGCTTGAACCCTTCGATACCGTCGGCCGCGTCGTCCACGACTTCGAAGTCGGGCTGACGCTGCAATAACGCGCGCACACCGGAGCGAAACAGCGTGTGGTCATCGATTAAAAGAATGCGGATAGTCATGCTGCCTGCCGTTCGCTGACGGGCAGCAGAAGGTGGACGCGTGCGCCCTTGCCAGGCTCGCTGTTCAGCTCTAATTGCGCGCCAAGCCGCGCTGCGCGCTCACGCATGATGTGAAAACCGACGTGAGCCTCACCGCGGCTGGCGATATTGGCGGGATCGTAACCGTCGCCGTTGTCTTGTATCGTCAGTTCAAAATCACGGGCGTTCTTGAGCGTAATGTGGACCTGCGAAGCCAACGCATGTTTGCGAATGTTCGACAACGCCTCCTGAAGGATGAACAGCACCTGTAGCTGCTGGTCGGGCGGCAGGGGCAGTCCGCCCGCTTCGTCGTAGTCAAGTCTGACTTGTGCGTCCGTTTGCCGTTCGAAGCGCGTTACCGTCTCGTCCACAGCGTCGCGAAGGTTACCGGTCGCGAACTTCGTGCGGAAATTGACGAGCAGTTCGCGCACGTCCTCATAACTTTCCTCAAGACCTCCGCGTAACAACGGCGCGATTTCGCGCACTTCGTTCATATCGTCGCGGCTTGCGGCGTCATCGAGTAAATGCAGCTGCAGCTTCAGGAAATTCAGGCTCTGCGCGATGCTGTCATGCAGTCCCTGCGCGACCAGGTGACGTTCCTGCGCGACCGCAAGCTGACGTGCGGCCGTGGCGAGACGATGGTTCTGCAAAGCCGTGCCCAGATGTTTGCCGAGCGTTTCGAGCAATCGCGTTTCCGATGGCAGCATTGGGCGGTCGCCGCAAAAGTGCAGTGAGAAGGAACCCAGCGTTACCTCATGCGACACGATGCCGAACGCCGCGACCGCATCGAAACCTGCCTGCCTGCAATGGGTCGCAGGCCCGCTGTCAGATGCCTGCTGCATGCGCAGATCTCGCACGACCGCGAGGCCGCCGGTGGCTGCCGCGCCGCACGCGCAGGTGCTGGCCGGCATGCAGCGCTCGGCATTCAGAATGGGCCCGGGCAAACCTTCGGACACGACTACGTGCAGGTTGTCCCCCTCCTGCGCAAGGGCCCGCACGGTGCCTGCATCGGCATTGAACTGGCGCATGACACGTGCGAGAAAACCGCGGCACAGGACTTCAACGTCATGTGCGCCATGCAGGAATGAGGTCATTTCGTAGAGCGCGACCAGCTCACCGTTGCGTGTGGCGAGTTGCGCGGTTTTGCTTGTCACGCGCAGCGCGAGGTCCCGGTACAAGCTTTGCAGCTCGCTCGCCATCCGGTTGAAGCCCTGCGCAAGATGACCGAACTCGTCGCGCGATTCGACGGGCATACGTGCGCTGAATTCGCGCTGCTCGATACGGGACAGACCGCGCTCCAGACGTCGTACGGGCGTGACGAACCACGCATAGAGCAGGTACACGATCGCCATCGTACCCAGGCACGCGAGCGCCGCAAGGGCCATTTGCCAGCGTCGCAGCCAAGCTGTCTTGCGCGCGTTTTCGCGTTCGATCATGCGGACCAGGGCATCGGCTTCGGCCACGAACGTGGGCAGCCGGGCGAGATACAGCGAGGGGGTATCGATGAAGCTCGACGAGTCATGCGTGATTGCCGGCTTCAACGAGTCGTGCCAGGACCGCGAAACGGCCGCGAGCTGAGCGTGGATTGCGGGTGTGGCGGGAAGGAATAATGGGCGTTCGGGGTCTCCGCTTTTCAGATGGGCCAGCGTGAGATCGAGCAGGGCGCTTTGCGAATTTACGTCGGCTTTGCGGCCGGCCCGTGCTTCGTTGAGCTGGATCGCCACGTTACCCGCACGCATGCGCAGGCTGCCGGCGTCATTGATCGCCGCTCCCGCGCCTTCGAGTTGCCACGAGAGCCAGAGCGTGCCGACGATCATGGAAAGAACTAACGCCAGCGCAACGCTGGACAACGTGACAATGCGCGTGGATAAACGGTAACGGAACGGCGTGGCGAGAAGGGCCGCTGAAGAGGCCGGGGGTAAGACCGGCGGGGAGACCAGATGAGGCGGATGAGCGGACATGGAACTGCGTGCTTGCGCGGCCGGAATGCAAAGGGCGCTAATTATCCGGCGTGTGGGCGTCCAAAAGTGAGAGTCCGACTGTTTTACATATGAACTCACCAATCAAGGCAACGTCCGCCAGAGGCAGAAGCGGGATCGCGGGTGCGTCATGAAGACGCGGGGCGTCGTTGGTGGCGATCGCGAGGATTGCTGTATCGGTCAGGTATAGCGGGTCGCGTCCCTCCTCGGGACGCACGACTTCGAGGCGCGGCAAGGCCTCGCGCGTGAAGCCTTCCACCAACGTCAAGTCGGCGGGGGTTAGCCGTGCGACAAGATCCGCCAACGGCGGTTCGGGCGCGTCATGCAGTTCGCGCACAATGGCGTACCTATATGGCGAGGCAATCAGCACTTCGCCCGCGCCCGCCGCGCGGTAACGCGCGCTGTCCTTGCCCGGCGGCTCGAGATCGATTGAATGATGACTGTGCTTCACGACGTTCACGACCAGGCCGCGCGCGTGGAACCAGGGCAGGAGCGCCTCGATCAACGTCGTCTTGCCCTGTCCCGAACGCCCGCAAATTCCAAAGATGCGCGGCTTCGCCGCTGCTTCTGTCATGTCGCTACCCCGTCTTTCCAGCCTTGAATATTAGCGCGTCCTACCGCTTCCATCACATAACGCCGCTCGGCCAGGTCGCGCAGCGCCTGCGACATCGCGACGCGAATCCGCAGCTCAACCTGCTCGAACGGTAATACCGAGCCCGGCGACTTCTCGTGAACCCGGATGATATGGAAGCCGAACTCTGTTTCCACAAGTGCAGGGCAGAGCGTACCAGCAGGCGCTGCAAATACAGCGCGTTCGAACGCCGCCACCGTGTCACCGCGGCCTATCTCACCGAGTGCGCCGCCATCGACGCCCGACGGGCAATTCGACAAGGTACGCGCAAAATGAACAAAGCGCAGTTCCAGGCCGTCCGCGTGCAGCAGTTCATCGAGCGTCTGTTGAGCGCGTTGACGCAGCGCCTTCAGATCCACTTTCTCCGTCACCTGGAACAGGATATGGCTGACACGCGCGCGCTCGTTCACTCGCCAGCGCTCCAGGTCAGCCAGGTAGTGGCGCTCGCACTCTTCATGCGTGGGTGCGGCGGCTTCAGCGAGCTGATGATCAAGCAAGGCTTCGATCATGGCCTCGTCGCCCTGACCGGATGCCACGATGTGCAACTGCGCCGCTTCATCGAGCAGGACGCGGCGCAGCACGGCCGCGGTCAGCGCCGCTTGATGTGAGTCCGGCGGTGAGTCCGGCGTGTCCCCATGCGCCGGCATTTCGCGCTCCAGGTCTGCGTCCGCAAGCTCCACGCCATTGACGATGATCGCCATGATGTTCTCCTCTAGACAGGTTAGCGCGGCCGCACGAGTTGCCATGCGCGGCTCAGGTACGTGACGGAAGCGAAGCCGCTCCAGATGTGCACGAGGCGAGTGAAAGGGAAGATCACGAACAGCGACATGCCCATGAACAGATGCATCCGGAATACGAATGGCGCGGCCGCCACGTACTGCGCTGCGTCGCCGCGGAAAGTGACGACATGCTGCGCCCAGGTCATGAGCTGGACCATCATGTGGCCGTCCATGTGATCCGCTGATTCCCGGATCGTCGACAAGCCGAGCAGCAGGGTGACGAGAATCCACATCAGCAGCACTTTGTCGCCGGTGCGGGTCACGGCGGAAATACGCGCGTTGGTGAGGCGGCGGTGAATCAGGATGACGAGACCGACGAGGCATATTGTGCCCATCACGCCGCCCGCGATCATCGCCACGGCTTGTTTCGTGCTGTGATCGATTCCAAGCCAGTTCCAAACAGCAACCGGTGTGAGCAGGCCGGCAAGATGCCCGAAAAAGAGCCCGAGAATCCCGACGTGAAACAGGGTGCTGCCGAGCCGCAGATTGCCGCGATGAAGCAACTGCGAACTGTCGGCTTTCCATGTGTATTGTTCGCGCTCGAAGCGCGCGAAGCTGCCGAACAGGAAAACGGCCGCCGCAATGTACGGATAAATACCGAACAGAAATTGATTGAGCATGAACATAGTCCCTGGAACTTAGTTGGCCGTAGCAGGTGGTCGCGGATGGAAGTGCATCGGCTGGGCGAGCGGCGTGGGCATGGATGGCGCGAGCAGCGGCTCTACGCCGTCGGCGCCGGGGCCGAAAAGTTCGAGCGCTTCGTCCATGTCGCGGATCGGCGGTGTCTCGGCAGCTTGCGGCACGACATCCGTCAAAGACCTGAGCACGGTGAATACGCCCGCGTACGGACTCTCGTCGCGTGCCAGACGGTCCCCCAGCGCGGCCAGGACGTGGATGGCTTCGTCCAGCAGTGCGCGCGCTTCCACCGGATCGATGTTCCCCAGCACTTCGAGGAACAGCGGCACATGATCGGGCAACTCGTTGGTCGCCATCTCAAGACCCAGCCGGCGATATTCATCCAGAAGATCGACCATTGCCTGTCCGCGATCGCGGCTCTCGCCGTGAACGTGTTCGAACAGATGCAGCGAGTGGGCAGGATTGCGGTCGAACGTTGCGACGTAGTTCTCCTGCAACTCGATCAGCGGATGCTCTTTGAGCAGGGCGAGCAACGGTTGCAAGGCGACTTGAGCGGCCTCGGGGAAGGCCTTGAGTTCCTGGTTGATCTCTTGCAAGGCATCAAGCAACTCGGCCTCTGGATAGTCGAGCAACGTCGAGAGCAACGTGTAAATGGATGCCGCGCTCACGATGCAACCTCCGTTTTCTTGCGTGACTTCGGCATGTCTGCGAACACCACGCTGCCTTGCTGTTTCTTGCCGAACAACGATCCCTCCGATACCCCGCCCGAGCAGCCGTTGCCGAAGGTGAATCCGCAACTGCTTTTGTCGTTGAAGCTGTCTTCGGCTTGTTCCTTATGCGATGACGGCACCACGAACCGGTCCTCATAGTTGGCGATTGCCATCGTCTGGTACATGTCTTCCACTTGCGCGGGCGTGATGTTCAGGCCGTCGAGCAACTCAGGCTCCGCACGGCCGTGCACGACCTCGGCGCGTTTGAATGCACGCATGGCGAGCATGCGTTCCAGCGCGGACGTGACTGGTGCTTCGTCGCCGGCGGTCAGCAGGTTTGCCAGGTACTTCACTGGAATGCGCAGGCTCTTGACGTCAGGAATGATGCCGTCCATGCCGATATGCCCCGCGTCCGCTGCAGACTGGATCGGAGAAAGTGGGGGGATGTACCACACCATCGGCAAAGTCCGGTACTCAGGGTGCAGCGGGAACGCAACCTTCCATTCCACCGCCATCTTGTAGACGGGTGACTTGACCGCCGCGTCGAGCCAGCTTTGCGAAATACCTTGCGCGAGCGCTTCGGCCTGCACAGCGGGATCGTGCGGATCGAGGAACACGTCCAGCTGCGACTGGTACAAGTCCTGTTCATGTTCGACCGATGCAGCCTCGCCAATCTTGTCCGCGTCGTACAGCAGCACGCCCAGATAGCGAATCCGCCCGACGCACGTTTCCGCGCACACGGTCGGCTGACCGGCTTCAAGACGCGGATAACAGAAGATGCACTTCTCCGCCTTGCCGCTCTTCCAGTTGAAATAGATCTTCTTGTACGGGCAACCCGAGATACACATGCGCCAGCCGCGGCACTTGTCCTGGTCGACGAGCACGATGCCGTCGTCCTCGCGTTTGTAGACCGAGCCCGACGGGCACGACGCCACGCATGCCGGGTTCAGGCAGTGCTCGCACAGACGCGGCAGATACATCATGAAGGTGTTCTCGAACGTCGAGTACATCTCTTTCTGCACGTTCTCGAACAGCGCATCGCGGCCACGCGACGAGAACTCGCCGCCGAGGTCATCTTCCCAGTTGGGGCCCCATTCGATCTTCTCCATCTTCTTGCCCGTGATGACGGACACCGGCCTTGCGGTCGGCGGCGTCTCGGACAAGCGCGCCTTTTGCAGATGCTCGTAATCGAACGTGAAAGGCTCGTAGTAGTCGTCGATGGCCGGCAGATTCGGATTCGCGAACAGGTTCGCGAGGACCTTCAGCTTTCCGCCCTGACGCGGATGAAGCTTGCCATTCGCGTCGCGGGTCCAGCCGCCCCGCCATTTCTTCTGGTTCTGCCATTCCTTCGGATAGCCGATGCCCGGTTTCGTCTCCACGTTGTTGAACCACGCGTACTCCACGCCATCGCGCGAGGTCCACACGTTCTTGCATGTCACGGAGCAGGTATGGCAACCGATGCATTTGTCCAGGTTCAACACCATTGCAACTTGTGCACGGATCTTCATGATGCGGCTCCTTCGCCTTCATTGAGCGGGCCTTCGAGCCACGCGATCTTTTTCATCTTGCGCACGATCACATACTCGTCGCGATTCGAACCCACGGTGCCGTAGTAGTTGAAGCCGTAGGCCTGCTGCGCATAACCGCCAATCATGTGGGTCGGTTTGAGTACCGTGCGCGTGACCGAGTTATGGATACCACCACGCATGCCGCTCGTTTCCGCGCCGGGCACGTTGATGATTTTTTCCTGCGCGTGATACATCAGGCACATGCCGCGCGGGACGCGCTGGCTGACCACCACGCGGGCAGTCAGCGTGCCGTTGAGGTTGAACACTTCCACCCAGTCGTTATCGACGAGACCGGCTTCCTTTGCTTCCGCTTCCGAGACCCACACGTGCGGTCCGCCGCGAGACAGCGTCAGCATGCGCAGGTTGTCCGAATACGTGGAGTGGATGCCCCATTTCTGGTGCGGCGTGATCCAGTTCAGCACGAGTTCGTGCTCACCGTTCGACTTCGCGCCGAGCATCGCGGTAACGGTCTTCGTATCGATAGCGGGGCGATACACGCACGAGCCCTCACCGAAGTCCAGCATCCAGCGATGGTCCTGATAGAACTGCTGGCGGCCGGTCAGCGTGCGCCATGGGATCAGTTCGTGCACGTTGGTATAACCGGCGTTGTAGCTGACTTCTTCTGACTCGAGCCCGGACCAGGTTGGCGCGGAGATGATCTTGCGCGGCTGCGCCTGGACATCGCGGAAACGGATCTTGTCGTGCTCGCGGCCTGTGGCGAGGTGCGCGTGTTCGCGTCCCGTGATCTTCGACAACGCTTCCCATGCCTTGACAGCAACGTGACCGTTGGTCTCAGGGGCGAACGTGAGGATCATTTCGGCTGCGTCGATAGCGCTGTCAAGTCGCGGTCGTCCATGACTCACGCCGGCTTCGGTCACCGTGCGCGTGATGTTTGCGAGTTCGCCCACTTCGTGCGCGCTGTTCCAGTTGATGCCCTTGCCGCCGTTGCCTTGCGTATCGAGCAAGGGTCCTACTGACGTGAACTTGCGATAGACATCCTTGTAATCGCGCTCGACGACCGTCATGGAAGGCGCGGTCTTGCCGGGAATCAGGTCACATTCGCCTGCGCGCCAGTCCTTCGGTTCGAACGGCTGGCCGAGCTCGCCGGGGGTGTCGTGCATGAGCGGCGTGCAGACCAGGTCGGTGCGCGTGCCCAGATGTTCGCCACCGATCTCCGCGAATTTTTCCGCGATGCCCTTATAGATTTCCCAATCGCTCTTGCTTTCCCACAAGGGTTGCACGGCTTCGGACAACGGATGAATGAACGGATGCATATCCGACGTATTCAAGTCGTCCTTCTCGTACCACGTGGCGGTGGGCAGCACGATATCGCCGTAAAGGCAGGTCGTGCTCATGCGAAAGTCAAGCACGGTGAGCAAGTCGAGCTTGCCTTCAGCGGCTTCGCGCACATGGACCTGGCCGGGCATGATGGCGTCGTTTTCGTCCGAGAAGAGCGCGTTCTGCGTGCCGAGCAAATACTTCAGGAAGTACTCGTGGCCCTTGCCTGAGCTGCCCAGAATATTCGAACGCCAGACGAACATGTTGCGTGGGAAGTTGACGGGGTTATCCGGGTCATCGCAGGAGAACTGCAGCGCGCCCGACTTCAGGCGGTCCACTACGTAGTCGATCGGTTTTATGCCTGCACGCGCCGCTTCGTCGGTGAGATCGAGTGGGTTCGCGCCGAGTTGCGGCGCGCTCGGCAACCAGCCCATGCGTTCGGACTTCGCGTTCAGGTCGAGCATGGCGAGGTTCGCGTACTGCGCCTTGTTCGCGGTCGGCGCAAGCACTTCGTCGAGCGCGAGCTTCTCGTGGCGCCACTGGCTCGTGTGGTTATAGAAGAACGACGTGCCGTTCATCTGGCGCGGCGGCTTCGACCAGTCGAGCGCGAAGGCGAGCGGAGCCCAGCCGAATTGCGGCCGCAGCTTTTCCTGTCCGACGTAATGCGCCCAGCCGCCACCGCTCTTACCTACGCAACCGCACATCATCAGCAAGTTGATGATGCCGCGGTAAATCATGTCGTTGTGGTACCAGTGATTGAGCGCCGCGCCCACGATCACCATGCTCTTGCCCTGCGTCTGATGGGCATTCGTCGCGAACTCGCGGGCCACCTGGATTACGAGATTGCGCGGAACCGTGGTGTGCTTTTCCTGCCACGCGGGCGTGTAGGGGACATCGTCGTCATAGCTTTGTGCGACGTTCGGTCCGCCAAGTCCCTGGTCGACACCGTAGTTCGCCATCTGCAAGTCGAACACGGTTGCGACCAGCGCGCTTGTGCCGTCCGCGAGCGTCACGCGGCGTGCGGGGACGTGACGTTCAAGCAACGCGTTGTGCTCGCTGCCGAAGTAGGGGAAGCCGACAGCGACGACTTCGTCGTGCGCGTCTGGATCGATCAAGGAGACGCGCGGGTCGATCGCTCGTCCGCTGCCGCCGTCCTTCATTTCGAGATTCCAGCGGCCGACTTTCTGGCCGTCGTTGTGCGCGGCTTCGTTCCAGCGAAACCCGATGGTGCCGTTCGGCGCAACAATCTCGCCGCTGCCGGCGTCGATCATCAGCGTCTTCCATTGCGCGTTGTTCGCTTCGTCGAGGTTATCGGCGAGATGAGAGGCGCGCAGGAAGTGATCGGGGACGAGCATGCCGTCGTTGTCGCGCAAGAGCACGAGCATGGGCATGTCGGTGTATTGCTTGATGTAGTCGCGGAAATACCCGGACCTGTTCGACCCATTCGCAGCGTGGAATTCCTTGAGCACGACGTGGCCCATTGCCATCGCCAACGCTGCGTCGGTGCCTTGCTTCGGCGCGAGCCAGATGTCGCCAAACTTGACCATCTCGCCGAAATCCGACGATACCGCGACGGTCTTGGTGCCCTTGTAACGCACTTCGGTATAGAAGTGCGCATCGGGCGTGCGGGTCTGGGGAATGTTCGATCCCCATACCATCAAATAGGTGGAGTTGTACCAGTCCGCCGATTCGGGCACGTCGGTCTGCTCGCCCCAGACTTGCGGCGAAGCGGGCGGCAGATCGCAATACCAGTCGTAGAACGACAGGCACACGCCACCGATCAGGCTGAGGTAACGCGAACCCGCGGCGTAGGACACCATGGACATGGCGGGAATGGGCGAGAAGCCGATCACGCGGTCCGGCCCGAACTTGCCGATCGTGAACGCGTTCGCCGCGGCGATCATTTCGTTAGCGGTGTTCCAGTCGGCGCGTACAAAACCGCCGAGCCCCCGCACGCTCTTGTATCGTTTCGCCTTGACCGGGTCCTGACTGATCGACGCCCACGCCGCGACCGGATCGAGACTCCGGCGTGCTTCGCGCCACATCTCCATCAGGCGACCGCGGATCATCGGGTACTTCACGCGCTGCGCGGAATACACGTACCAGCTATACGAGGCGCCTCGCGGACAGCCGCGCGGCTCGTGATTCGGGAGGTCGGCGCGCGTACGCGGATAGTCGGTCTGCTGCGTCTCCCAGACAATCAGCCCACTCTTGACATAGACCTTCCACGAACACGAACCCGTGCAGTTCACGCCATGCGTGGAGCGCACAACTTTGTCGTGTTGCCAGCGATTTCTATAACCTTCTTCCCACTTGCGGTCTTCGTTCACCACCGCACCGTGTCCGTTCGAAAACGTCGACTGCGTGCGCTTGACGAACTTCAGGCGATCCAGAAAATGACTCATTGTTGTGTCCTGTGTCGAATAGGGTGCGTCAGCAAGGCATGCTCGCGTTGCGGCGTGCGTAGCAGAACCACGTGATGGCGACGCACGTCACGTAGAAGGCGATAAAGACGTAGAGCGCGGGAATAGCGGAGCCCGTCATGTCGAGCGCGGTGCCGAAGGTCTTCGGGATGAAGAAGCCGCCATACGCGCCGATAGCAGCGGAAAAGCCGAGCACGGCAGCGGACTCCTTGCCGGCGTTGTGCAGCGCCTGGCGTTGCGCGGTGGCATCGAGCCCCTTGGCGCGGCGCTGATGCTCGGTCATGAAGATCACCGGGATCATGCGGAAGGTCGAACCGTTGCCGATCCCCGTGAGCATGAACAGCACGATGAACACGCCAAGGAAGCCGGTGAAGTTGCCCGCCGCGCCAGCGTCCGGCATGAACGAGATCACGCCGAACACGGCTGCGATCATGCCGATAAAGGTCCAGAGCGTGACGCGCGCGCCGCCGAGATGGTCAGAGATCCATCCGCCGATCGGACGTGTCAGCGCACCTGCGAGCGGGCCGAGAAATGCGTAGGCGGTGGGATTGATCGATGGGAATTGCGCCTTGGTCAAGAGAGCAAAGCCCGCAGAGAAACCGATGAACGAACCGAACGTGCCGATATAAAGCCAGCACATCAACCAATTGTGCTTGCGCTTGAAGATCACGGCTTGTTCAGCGAACGAGGCCTTCGCATCGGCGATGTCGTTCATGCCGAACCATGCAGCCACCGACGCCGCCACAATAAACGGCACCCAGATGAAGCCCGCGTTCTGCAGCCATATGCCGCGTTCGACGCCGTTGGCGACGAACGTCTGGCCATCGCCTGCGAACGAAGCGAACGCGGCCGTGGCGATCACGAGGGGCGTCACGAACTGCACGAGCGACACACCCAGGTTGCCAATGCCGGCATTCAATCCGGTAGCGAGTCCTTTCTGTGCTTTGGGAAAGAAGAAGCTGATATTCGCCATCGATGAGCTGAAGTTCGCACCGCCGAATCCGCACAGCAAGGCGAGCACCAGCAGCGTGGCATAGCCCGTTGATGGATCGCGCAATGCGAAGCCCATGCCGATAGCCGGAATCAGCAACGTGGCCGTGGAGAACGCGGTGAAGCGGCGGCCGCCGAAGATCGGCACGAGAAATGAATAGAAGATCCGCAGCGTGGCGCCCGACAGCGCGGGCAACGCGGTCAACCAGAACAACTCGTTCTTCGTGAAGTGGAAACCGCCTTTGTCCAGGTTGACGACAACGACGCTCCATAACGACCACACTGCGAAGGCGAGCATCAGCGCCGGGATCGAGATCCACAGGTTGCGATTGGCGATGGCCGAGCCGCGTGTTTTCCAGAAAGCCGGATCTTCCGGTTCCCATTTTTTGAGGAGATAGTCGGACATGTTTTTATAGGTTGGATTGGACAGGGGCGCGCGGCAGGGCAGAGTCACCATGCGAGCGGAAGGAGAAGGTCATCCAGATGAGGCTGACGGCGGTGGCGCCGAACAGCAGCATGAAACAGGTGCTGCTCACGCCGGTCAGGTCGGCGAGCAGCCCAAAAAGAATGGGTAGGGCGAAGCCGGCCAGACCGCCCGCGAGACCCACCACGCCGGATACCGCGCCGATGTTGCCGGTATAGTCATCGGAGACAAACTTGAATACGGACGCCTTGCCGATCGCCATTGCAATGCCTACGGTGAACATCAGCACCGTGAACAGCGTGGGCGAGAGGGTAATGTTGAATCCGATCGGGCCATAACTCGACTGCACAGTGAAACCGGTATCGGGATAGCTTAAAAAGAAGAAGCACGTCAGCACGGTCCACATCACGACCCAGGTTGTCTTCTTCGCGCCGTAGCGATCGGACAGCCATCCGCCAACAGCACGAAGAACACCACCCGGCAGCGAGAAACATGCAGCCAGTAAAGCAGCTTGTTCAATATGGAATCCGTAATGATTGACGTAGTAATGCGGCAGCCACAGCGCTAATCCAACATAGCCCCCGAACACGACCGAGTAATACTGCGAATAGCGCCATGCGCGGCGGTCTTTCATCACGGCCAGCTGACTTGCAAAGCTCGGCGGGTTGGCAATGCGATGCGCGGGATTCGTCGCCGATGTCATCCAGAAGAGAATGGCGGTAACAAGCATGGCGATGGCATAGACCTTCGGCACGATCATCCACGTGCCGGCGGTCACGATCAACACAGGTGCGACGAATTTGGTCAACGCGGCGCCTGAATTGCCCGCGCCGAAGATGCCCATTGCGAGGCCTTGGCGTTCCTTCGGGAACCAGCGTGCCACGTAGGGTGTGCCGACCGAAAAGCTCGCGCCCGCGAGGCCTACAAGCAGCCCCAACGCGATGAATTGCCAGAACTGCGTGGCGTAGGTGAGCATCCAGATTGGGATGACGGTAGCGAGCATCGTCAGGAAAAAGACGATGCGTCCTCCGAAGCGGTCAGTGCAGATGCCAAGCGGGACACGGGCGAGAGAGCCCGACAGCACCGGGGTGGCGGCGATCAGGCCGAATTCGGTATCGGACAGACCCAGTTGGGTCTTCAGCGGAATGCCCAGAATCGCGAACATCATCCAGATCGCGAAGCAGATGGTGAACGCGAAGGTGCTCGTCCACAGCACGCGCCAGGCGCGCGGGTCCGCGGTCGATGCGTCGTGGACGGCGTGGACGGCTTGGGTGGCTTGCGGTTTGCGTACGGCAGTCATGGTGCTTGCCTGTCGATTAAATTTGCGTTTAGTGAAGAATCGACTGCAAGATTAGGGACTACGCGCTATGCCGCCCATTCGCCGTTGGGAGGGCGCGACTCCATGTCGCTCCTCCGGCGGGACTACTCCGAAAGGTGTAATTTGGATGGAATGGGGTCGACGAGGTGCGCTCCAACAATTCCGATGCAACGCAACAAACCGCTGGACATGAGGACAGGACATGGCTGAAGACGACTTGAAGATCACCGTTTCACCGCAGCAGTTTTCCATCGACGTCATGCTGGAAAAGTATGCGAAGGGTGACGAAACGCGCATCGACGATATTTACCGGCGGGTTGCGCGAGGCGTGGCGCTCGCTGAACCCGAGGCGCGGCGCAAGCAGGTCGAGAACGAATTCTTCGAGAATTTCCAGCGTGGCGCGCTCGGAGCAGGCCGGATCATGAGCGCCGCCGGCACGGGTATCCAGGCAACGCTCATCAACTGCTTCGTGCAGCCGGTGGGCGACGCCATCCAGGGCGTGGATGAGGACGGTTTGCCGGGCATCTACGTGGCCTTGCTGCAGGCAGCCGAAACCATGCGGCGCGGCGGCGGCGTGGGTTACAACTTTTCCGCGATCCGTCCGAAGGGTGCCCGCGTGCATTCAACGGGATCGTCGGCGTCGGGGCCATGCAGTTACATGGATGTATTCGACGCGTCATGCCGGACCGTTGAAAGCGCCGGGTCACGGCGCGGCGCGCAGATGGGTATTCTGGATTGCTCGCATCCTGACCTGCTTGAATTTATCGCGGCAAAGCATGTGAAAGGGCGCTGGAATAACTTCAACGTATCGGTGGCGGTGACCGATGAGTTCATGCAGGCCGTGGCTGACGATACCCCGTGGCAACTCGTGCATCGCGCTGAACCGTCGCCGTCATTCAAGGCATCGGCCGATGCGCGTCAGCGTGACGACGGCCTGTGGATCTATCGGGAAGTTCAGGCGCGGGAGGTGTGGGACACCATCATGCGCTCGACCTATGACGTCGCGGAACCGGGGGTGGTGTTCGTATCGCGCATGAACGACGACAACAACCTGCGTGCCGTGGAAACAATCCGCGCAACGAACCCCTGCGGCGAGCAACCGTTGCCCGCGTATGGCTGCTGCAACCTTGGACCGTTGAACCTGACGCGTTTCGTGCGTGAACCGTTCGCGCAGCGTCATGGAGGAACACCGGTATTCGACTGGGATGGCTTGGCGAAAAGCACCCGTACGCAGGTTCGTTTTCTTGACGATGTGCTCGATGTCACGCTCTGGCCACTACCCGAGCAAGACCGGGAAGCGCAGGCGAAACGGCGCATAGGCGTAGGTTTCACCGGTCTCGGCGACACGCTCGTCATGCTCGGCGTGCGCTATAACTCGCAGGAAGGCCGCGACTTTGCGACACGCGTGGCGCGGACCATGCGCGACGAAGCGTATCGCGCGTCGGTTGAACTGGCTCGCGAGCGGGGTGCGTTCCCCTTGTTCGATGCAGAAAAGTACCTTGAAACAGGCACTTTCGCGTCACGCCTGCCCGATGACATCAAGGCGGAGATTTCTCGCGACGGCATTCGTAACAGTCACCTGCTTTCCATTGCGCCAACCGGCACGGTGAGCCTGGCGTTTGCCGACAACGCGTCGAACGGCATCGAACCGGCGTTTTCGTGGACCTATCAGCGAACCAAACGCATGGCCGACGGCAGCCGGCAATCATTCACGGTGGAAGACTACGCGTACCGCTTGTATCGCGAACTCGGCGGCGACGTGAAGGCGTTGCCGGAGTATTTCGTGAGCGCACTCGATATGTCCGCGAACGATCATCTGGAAATGATGGCGTCGGTGCAGCCTTTCGTCGATACCTCCATTTCGAAGACGGTCAATGTACCGGCCGATTATCCGTTCGATAAGTTCAAGGACCTTTACTTCGACGCATGGCACCGGGGCCTGAAGGGGCTGGCCACTTACAGGCCGAACGATACGCTGGGGGCAGTGCTATCGGTGACGCCGGAGGCGCCCGCGAGCGTCGCATCCGATCCTTCCGACGCGTCGGATGCCGAGGTTCAACTGGACCCGTTGCGTATTGCCATCGATCATCGTCCGCGCGGCGAGCTGCCGGCGATCATCGAGAAGGTGGAGTACCTCACGCAGGCCGGCAAGAAGTCGCTTTACGTGGCGGTGTCGTTCATGGAGATTACCGGGCGGCTGGGCGGCGAGGATGTCACCATCGAGCGGCCCATCGAGTTCTTCATCCCAACCGGGCAGCGCGACGAATCGCAGCAATGGATCACGGCGACCATGCGTTCATTGTCACTGGCGGCGCGGGGTGGTTTTGTCGCGCGCAATCTGCAGGATATGCGCAAGGTATCGTGGGATCGCGGACAGGTGCGTCTTGGCGACGTCGAACGTCCCGGCGGCCATAAGGCGCCCCGTTGGCACGATTCGGAAGTCGCGGCGCTTGCGTATGCGATCCAGCAGATCCTGTTTCGGCGAGGTTTCCTCGATATCGAGGGCGGTCAGGTCCCATCGCGCGTGCTGGCGCAGAACCGGCATGAGAGCGTGCAGGCGGGTCTTGTATCGGCTTCGCCTGATTCCGGCGATGACAACGACATCACTGCCGTTGTGGAGGACAACGCAGATGCCGCCAACCCGCATGCTTTGCTGCCCATTCCTGGCCGCAAGTGCCCGACGTGCGGCGCGAATGCAATGATCCGCAAGGACGGTTGCGACTTCTGCACTGCGTGTGGCGAAATAGGGGCGTGTGGTTGAAGCAAAAGCGGCTGATCGCTTCTAACGTGATCAGCCGCTCAAACGCATTGCTTCTTGCGCGGACCTGAAGTTCCGCGCAAACCAACCTCTGACTCGTTCAACCTGCCGCCGAATCCGCCCATTCCATCGCCTGGCGCTCGCGCGTTGCTTGCGGGCGATACGGATGCCATTGCGCAGCTTCCGGAAGCCAGTCGTCGAGTGCGGAGAAGTCTTCAAGGGGTACTGATTCGTTCATGATGGACTCCTTGATTTACTGGACGTGAGCGTTGCCGCTTTGCGTCACGGATCCGTTGGCGAACTCGACGATTCCACGGTTGCGTTGTTCCGCAGCCGCCGCGTCGCGTGCACGTTGTTCGTGCTGCTCGGCAATCGCGATCCCCGCCATGCTGCGCTCAGGGTAGGTGTTGCGGTTCAGCGCGGGCAGCGTGCCGTTTGCGTAGGATGCGGCCAACTCGGCGCGGACTTGCGCGCGTGTCATGGTGCTTTGGGTCGCTACCGCTGTTTGATACGTGCCTGCGTGTCCAATGCCGCCGTCAGCAAATGCGGTCGTGGAAACGATGGCTGAGATAGCGGTAAGCGAGAGAGTTGCGATTGCGGTTTTCATGCGTGCTGCTCCTGTCGGTTCATTTCGACAAGCACCGAACGTAGTCGATGCTATCGGCCTGATAGCGGGGCAGCGGGCCTTGATCTAAGCAATGAAAACCAATGACATCGACTAATCGACAAGCCGCGCTGCGACAGGACGAAATGTAGTCAAGCGAGCGCCGCGGATAAATGACCGTTAAGCGAATTGATTAATCGCGCTACGCGAATAATCGCAAAAGCCCTTATAGAAAGGGCTTTTGCGACGAAACCAGTATTGGCGAAAGGGACTTAAACCCTTACCCGCAAGAGGGTCGCAAAGGACTTGAAGCCTGAGAAAAGAGAAGAAGAGAGACCCGATAGAACGGGCCTCAAGCAAAACTAAACGACTACCTCGGCGGTGCCGGCAACATCCGGCGTGCCATGCTTGACGATCGATTTCGCCGGCGTAGCCGTCGGCAGGCAACGCTGCTCGGCGTCTTCCTGGCCCGAAAGCAGAGGACACCGTTCGAATAACTCGGCAGCCCAATCGACAAAAACCCGCACCTTGGGCGACAAATGCCGGTTATGCGGATAAACCACCGAAATGGGCATGGGCAACGGTTTCCACTGCGGCAGCACCTCGATCAGTTCGCCGGAGCGCAAATGCGGAAGGGCCATGAAGCGGGGTATCTGGACGATTCCCACGCCTTTGACACCGCACGCAATATAGGCCTCGGCGTCGTTCACGGCGATCTTCCCGCGCATTTTCACGTCGATGGACTTTCCATCGACGACAAAATCCATATCCATCACGCGGCCCGTGCGGCTGGAAAAATAATTCACGGCCGTGTGCTGCTGCAAATCGTCGATGGTATGCGGCACGCCATGAAGTTCGAGATACTCCGGACTCGCCGCGGTCAGGCCCTGAAACACGCCGATCCGCCGCGCCACCAAACTCGAATCCTGCAGCGTTCCCACGCGAATGACACAATCCACGCCTTCCTGAATCAGGTCGACCGGTTTGTCGCCGAAACCGATCATCAACTCGATATCCGGATAGCGCGTGTGGAATTCACAAAGCTGGGGCATGACGATCATGCGCCCGATGGACCCCGGCATATCGATCCGCAATTTGCCGCGCGGACCCTTGCCGGTATTGGCGAACGAACTCTCGGTTTCCTCAATGTCCGCGAGAATCCGTACGCAGCGCTCGTAATACGCGGCGCCGTCCGGCGTGAGGTTCAGGCGTCGTGTCGTGCGTTGCAGGAGACGCACGTTCAGAAACGCTTCGAGGTTCTGAATAATCGTTGTCACCGAGGCGCGCGGCATGTCCAGTGTGTCCGCTGCGCGTGAAAAACTATTGGTGTCGACGACTCTTGTAAACACCTGCATAGCTTGTAGCCGGTCCATTTTTCTCTCACCGTCAATGCTTTGCGGCTCCTGGAATAAGGATGCCGCTCAGACAGGAATGGGCAGTTTCAATCGCGATTGTTCGGTGCGACCGAATTGTGTTGCCGGATTATAGGCATTTATTTCAAATGTCGTTGCCCTCAGAATTCGTTCCATCGCAACTCGGGTGGGATGGCGCGGACGCGCTGAAAATAACCATGGCATCGACGCTGGATCTGGGCCTCTGCATAGAGGATGTTCGAATCGCGGGACATGCGCAACCTATAACCCTGCGCAGTTATCGCCCCGCCTCGGACGGCACTGTCCTCCCGGTCGTGCTTTATTTTCACGGCGGCGGCTTTGTGCGCGGCACGCTGGATGATGCCGACGTCACAGCCAGCACCATTGCACGGGATACAGCGGCGTGGGTCATCTCGGTGGGCTATTCACTGGCGCCGGCTTTCCCGTTTCCTGCGGCTCCCGAAGATGCTTATCGGGCGGCGCAATGGGCCATAGCGAACGCTCGTGCGCAACGGGCGGATGCAAACCGCATCGGGGTCGCGGGACACGATGCGGGCGGCAATCTGGCTACGTGTCTGGCGGCCATCGCGCGGGATCGCGGCGACATCGTGATCCTGGCGCAAGCGCTGCTCGCGCCGTTGCTGGACCCAAGCATGACGCGCATGGCCGACGAGAACAAGGTGCGCTCGCCGGACATCTGCATGACAGAGTGCGCGCAGTGTTATCGCGCGTATCTGCCGAACGCATCGCAACGGCTTCATCCGTATGCAGCGCCGCTGGAATCGCGGCGTCTTGCCGGTCTGCCGCCGGCGCTGATCGCAAGCGCGCAGCATGACCTGTTGCATATCGAGGCAGAGAAATATGCAGGCGAACTGATCGCCGCGGGTGTACCAACGGAAGTTACGCGGCACGTCAACGCATCGCATAACGCGCTTGCAGCGGATCCGGCGGCACTCGCCGACGTGGTGGCGTTCTTCAAGAAACGGCTTCGTGTGCAGACGGCCGCGCCGGTTGCGCCGCTTCGCGACACCCTAAAAATTCAAACAATCTCAACGACTTAATCGGAGCAACGCATGTCCATCACTCGCAAACGTCTTACCGTCGCGCTAGGCGCCGCGCTGGTCGTCGCAGGCATCGGAACATTCACTGCCATGCATGGTTTCGGCCGCGGCGATCTGCCGGTGAACGCTGCTGAAGCGGCCATCAAGCCGTCGGCGCCCGCCATGGAAGTGGATGTCGCCACGGTGGTGTCGAAGACCATCACCGACTACCAGAACTATTCGGGCCGCCTGGAAGCAGTCGACAAAGTCGAGATCCGTCCGCTCGTGCCGGGGACTATCGTCGCCGTGCATTTTGCCGATGGCGCGCTGGTGAAGAAGGGCGATGCGCTCTTTACCATCGACCCGCGGCCCTACGTGGCGGCGGTCGATCAGGCCGCTGCGCAACTCGCGGCAGCGCAAGCTCGCAACGGTTATACATCGACCGATGCCGCGCGCGCGGAGCGCTTGCTGGCGGATAACGCTATTGCCAAGCGTGACTACGACGAGAAGCAAAACGCTTCGCACGAAGCTGCGGCGAACCTGAAGGCTGCGCAAGCGGCACTCGAGACGGCGAAGATCAACCTGACGTACACGCAGATCACGGCGCCCGTGTCGGGCCGGGTGTCGCGTGCGGAAATGACGGTCGGCAACATCGTGTCGACGGGTTCCAGCGCGCCGCTGCTGACTACGCTGGTGTCGGTGTCGCCCATCTACGCGTCGTTCGATGTCGATGAACAAACCTACCTGCGTTACCTGAGCCGTGACTCACGTGCAAGCGTGCCGGTCTCGCTCGGTCTCGCGAATGAAGATGGTTTCTCGCGCGAAGGCAAGGTTGCGTCCGTCGATAACCAGCTCGATACGGGCTCAGGCACGATCCGCGTGCGGGCACGTTTCGATAACGCCGACGGTTCGCTGGTTCCGGGGCTCTATGCACGCATCAAGGTAGGCGGAGGCACGCCGCATCCGGCTGTATTGATCGACGATGCCGCGATCGGGACCGACCAGGACAAGAAGTTCGTGATGGTGGTCGACCCGGACAACCGTGTGCAATACCGCGAGGTCACGCTCGGTACCTTGAGCGAAGGGATGCGCGTGATTGTGAAGGGCTTGCAGCCGGGCGAGCGGATCGTGGTCAACGGGTTGCAGCGCGTACGTCCGAACGATGTGGTGAAGGCCAACTCCGTAGCAATGGCGAATGCATTGCCGGCCAAAGACGCTTCATAAGACGCGCTTTGCAAGACGGGTTTATAAGCGCTTAACAGCGGCTCCTCGTGTACGTGGTACGTGGCGGGTTCGTTCCTGACGGACGGACCGGCCGGTGCTCACGCGCGCCCAGCCTCTCATGCAGATAAAGAAAACGTCATGAACATTTCCAAGTTTTTTATCGACCGCCCGATCTTCGCGGGTGTGATGTCGGTGCTCATCCTGCTGGCGGGCATCATCGCCATGTTCAAGCTGCCGATCTCCGAATATCCGGAAGTCGTGCCGCCGTCCGTGGTCGTCCATGCGCAATATCCGGGTGCAAATCCGAAGGTGATCGCCGAAACGGTGGCGTCGCCATTGGAAGAGCAGATCAACGGCGTGGAAGACATGCTGTACATGCAGTCGCAGGCCAACAGCGACGGCAACTTGAACATCACGGTGACGTTCAAGCTCGGCACGGATCCGGACAAGGCGCAGGAGCTCGTGCAGAACCGCGTGGCGCAAGCGCTGCCGCGCCTGCCGGAAGACGTGACGCGGCTCGGCGTGACGACCATCAAGTCATCGCCTACGCTGACCATGGTGGTTCACTTGAACTCGCCCAATGACCGCTACGACATGACGTATCTGCGCAACTACGCGCTGATCAACGTGAAGGACCGGCTTGAGCGAATCCAGGGCGTGGGGCAGGTGCAGCTGTGGGGCTCGGGCGATTACTCCATGCGCATCTGGCTCGATCCGCAAAAGGTCGCTCAGCGAGGCATGACGGCGACCGATGTGGTCAACGCCATCCGCGAGCAGAACGTGCAGGTGGCGGCCGGCGTGATTGGTGCGTCGCCGACGTCGTCGAACGTGCCGTTGCAACTGAACGTGAATGCGCAAGGCCGTCTGCAGACCGAAGCGGAGTTCCGGGACATCGTGCTCAAGACTTCGCCTGACGGCGCGGTCACGCATCTGAGCGATGTGGCGCGCGTCGAGCTGGCGGCATCGGAGTATGGCTTGCGCTCGCTGCTCGACAACAAGTCGGCGGTCGCGATGGCGATCAACCAGCAACCGGGTGCGAACTCGCTGCAGATCTCCGATTCGGTCCGCCAGACCATGAAGGAACTGAAGGCGGACATGCCGGCGGGCGTCGACTATGAGATCGTCTATGACCCGACGCAGTTCGTGCGATCGAGTATTGAAGCGGTGATCCATACGCTGATTGAAGCTATCGCGCTGGTCGTGCTGGTGGTGATCGTGTTCCTGCAAACCTGGCGTGCGTCCATTATTCCGTTGTTGGCTGTGCCAGTGTCGATCATCGGTACGTTCTCGCTGCTGCTGGCCTTCGGCTTCTCGATCAACGCGTTGTCATTGTTCGGCATGGTGCTGGCAATCGGGATCGTGGTGGACGATGCGATCGTGGTGGTGGAGAACGTCGAACGGAATATCGAGGCGGGGTTATCGGCGCGAGAGGCGACCTATCAGGCCATGCGCGAAGTAAGCGGGCCGATTATCGCCATTGCATTGACGCTGACCGCCGTGTTCGTGCCGCTCGCATTCATGTCCGGTTTGACGGGTCAGTTCTACAAGCAGTTCGCCATGACCATCGCGATCTCGACGGTGATTTCGGCGTTCAATTCGCTGACTTTATCGCCGGCGCTGGCAGCCTTGTTGCTGAAGGGTCATAACGAACCGAAGGACTGGCTGACGCGCGGCATGGACCGTGTGTTCGGTGGTTTCTTCCGCCAGTTCAACAAGGTCTTCAAGCGTGGTTCGGAGAATTACGGCAAGGGCGTAACAGGCGTCATCAACCGCAAGGCGCTGATGATGGGCGTGTATGTCGTGCTGCTGTGCGGCGCCGTGCTGATGAGCAAGGTCGTGCCCGGTGGTTTCGTGCCGGCGCAGGACAAGGAGTATCTGATCAGCTTTGCGCAGTTGCCCAACGGCGCGTCGCTCGATCGTACCGAGGCGGTGATTCGCCAGATGACGGACATCGCGAGAAAGACGCCGGGCGTTCAAAGCGCCGTGGAGTTTCCGGGCTTGTCGGTGAACGGTTTCACGAATTCGTCGAGCGCGGGCATTGTGTTCGTGACACTCAAGCCGTTCGGCGAGCGTAAGGGCGCGGCACTGTCGGCAGGTGCCATTGCGGGCTCGCTGAACCAGAAATACGCGGCGATCAAGGGTTCGTTCATAGCAGTATTTCCGCCACCGCCGGTGCTCGGACTCGGGACACTGGGCGGCTTCAAGCTGCAACTGGAAGACCGTGGTGCACTGGGCTACGCCGCACTGAACGACGCGACGCAGGCGTTCATCAAGCGTGCATCGCAGGCGCCTGAACTCGGTCCGACCTTCTCCAGCTATCAGATCAACGTGCCGCAATTGAACGTCGATCTGGACCGGGTGAAAGCGAAGCAACTGGGTGTTTCGGTTACCGATGTATTCAGCACCATGCAGGTGTATCTCGGCTCGCTGTATGTGAACGACTTCAACCGCTTCGGCCGTGTGTATCAGGTCCGGGTGCAGGCGGATGCGCCGTTCCGTTCTAGTTCGGAAGACATCGGTTTGCTCAAGACGCGTAACGCGAATGGCGAGATGGTGCCGTTGTCGTCGCTCGTCAAGGTGACGCCGACCTATGGTCCCGAGATGGTGGTGCGCTACAACGGCTACACCTCTGCCGACATCAACGGTGGCCCGGCTCCGGGTTATTCATCGGGCCAGGCACAGGCTGCGGTGGAACGCATTGCGGCTGAAACGCTGCCGCGCGGCATCAAGTTCGAATGGACCGATTTGACGTATCAGCAGATCCTCGCGGGCAATGCCGCCATGTGGGTGTTCCCGATCAGCGTGCTGCTCGTGTTCCTGGTGCTGGCTGCGCTGTATGAAAGCCTGACGCTGCCGCTCGCCGTGATCCTGATCGTGCCCATGAGTATTCTCTCGGCGCTGGTCGGTGTGTGGCTAACGAAGGGCGACAACAACATCTTCACGCAGATCGGCTTGATGGTGCTGGTGGGGCTGTCGGCGAAGAACGCCATCCTGATCGTGGAATTTGCGCGAGAGCTGGAGATGCAGGGACGCTCCATCGTGGAGGCGGCTATTGAAGCCAGCCGTCTGCGTCTGCGGCCGATCCTGATGACCTCCATCGCTTTCATCATGGGTGTGGTGCCGCTGGTGCTGTCGTCGGGCGCGGGTTCGGAAATGCGCCATGCAATGGGCGTGGCAGTGTTCTTCGGCATGCTCGGCGTGACGCTGTTCGGCCTGATGCTTACGCCGGTGTTTTATGTGCTGTTGAGAAAGCTGGCTGGCGGCGAACATCTCGTCGACAAGCACGGCCACAATCCGCACATGCGCGGTGTCAATGCTTCAGTTGAAGCATGAGAGAGATTGAAATGAAAACGTTGAATACAAAGCGATGGCTGGGATTGTCGGCGTTACTTGGATCGTTGCTGGTCGTCGCGGGCTGCTCGCTCGCACCGACCTACACGAAGCCCGATGTAAGCGCGCCGGCAGCCTTCAAGGAAACACCGCAGGAAACGGCGTTGGCGCCCTCTGAACAGGGCACGTGGAAGACGGCGCA
>NZ_JAQGMM010000361.1 GCF_028292365.1 Caballeronia sp. | reverse complement strand
CGTGGCCACTGTCGCCACCGTGACCGCTGTTGCCGCTATCGCCGCCGTGACCGCCATCGCCGCCGTGACCACTGTCGCCACCGTGACCGCTGTTGCCGCCGTGACCGCTGTCGCCACCGTGGCCGCTGTCACCGCCGTGACCACTGTCGCCACCGTGACCGCTATCGCCGCCGTGACCGCTGTTGCCGCCGTGGCCGCTGTCGCCACCATGACCGCTGTCGCCGCCGTGACCGCTGTCGCCACCGTGACCGCCATCGCCGCCGTGACCACTGTCGCCGCCGTGACCGCTGTCGCCACCGTGGCCGCTGTCACCGCCGTGACCACTGTCGCCGCCGTGACCGCTATCGCCGCCGTGACCACTGTCACCGCCGTGGCCGCCGTTATTGCCATGACCCCCGTCATTGCCATGACCGCCGTCGCCACCATGGCCGCCGTTATTGCCATGACCCCCATCGTTGCCATGACCGCCGTCGCCGCTGTGGCCTCCATCATTACCGTGGCCGTCGTCTCCTCCGTGACCTGATCCGCTGCCAGTACTACCACCGGAGTTTCCTCCTGAGCTACCACCAGAACCACTACCGGTCGACCCCGAGCCGGTTCCCCCGCCGTCCGAGCCGCCGCTGGAGGCACCGCTACCGTTGCCTCCACTGCCTCCACTTCCTCCACCATTCCCCGACCCACCGCTTCCGCCGCTAGAACCCGATCCACTACCTCCGCCGGCGCCGCTGCCGCCCGAGCCACTACCGGACGCACCGCTGCCGCTACCACTACCAGTTCCTCCACCGTTCCCAGACCCACCACTGCCGCCGCTAGAACCCGATCCACTACCCCCACCGGCGCCGCTGCCGCCTGAGCCACCACCGGACGCGCCGCTGCCGCTGCCACCGCCACTTCCCCCACCACTCCCCGACCCGCCACCTCCGCCGCCAGAACCCGAGCCACCACTCCCGCTCGCGCCGCCGCCTCCACTTGCTCCACCGCTTCCCGACCCACCGCTTCCACCGCTTCCACCACTTCCACCGCTAGATCCCGATCCACTACCGCCACCGGCACCTGAAGAGCCGCTTCCGTGTCCGCCATTGCTGCCTGATCCCGTGCCGCCATTGTTGCCGCTGCCGGACCCCGATCCGTTCGAACCACCGGCAGACGCCCCTGATGTACCACCGCCACTGCTACCCGACCCCGTACCTCCGCCCGCTGCGCCACCCGACGAGCCACCCGACGCTCCGCTCCCCGTCCCCTTGCCCTGGTTACCTGATCCCGTACCGCTGCCTGAAGTCCCGTTCGACGAACTATTGCCGTGCCCTTCAGCGGCGATGCCTGTTTTAGACCCGGCCGACGCGACAGCGAAGCCCGACTCCTCCGAACTAGATGTATCGGACTCCATGCCATATCCATCGTTCACGGGTCCGCAATTGCCCGCCATCAACTTGTGGTGGCTGTCATAACAAGGCAACAACGGTGCTGCCGAAAGCGATGGACTTCCGGTTTGCGCATTGGCCATCGGTGGAATAGCGCTGGCGATAACTATGCAGCTCACTCTAAGAGCGGCCTTCAGATTTATTTTATAAGTAGTACTCATATATCCCCCGGATTGAAACGCGTTTTCATTCCGCGTTCCCCGTCAATCAAGGACGCGATGTGATCCTAGAATGACAGCCTGAAAGCAGCGTTCTGTACGCTGTGCCACGTGAGTCGGGGGAGATGATTCGAAAGGGTACGAGAGAGCGCAGAGAACGTTTGCGCGCGCAGGTCGAAGCTGTATGGAAAACCCGGAGCCTTAATCGAAAACCCTGATATACCCCTGTTTTATAAGGGTTTTTATTAGTTTCGAACACCCGTCACGTAGTCGATTCCGACAGGCCCATACCTTGAGCAACGCAACTCAAACATGTGAAAACCAACCATCAACGATGCACTTGTCGGGGCTGCCACGTCATCTTGTACCCACAGCAAGGAGTTGGCGAGGCAATCGAAAGACACGACGCAAATCACAACAACGGGTATGGAAACACCGGCGTGATTGCTGCGGGGGAAAAATAAAGCGAAGGATGTTAAAGCGGAGGGTAAGGAGGTCGCCGCCGCCAACCGAACTTATCTATCGGCTGGCCAGCAGTCATGCAATCAACTGCATAGGTATTTTCAAGCCGGCGGGTCAGGTCACCGGCGCCGGATTGAACAAGGTAAGCGCGTTATGCAGTTTCAAATGCTCGGCACACGTCTGCTTGCGTCCGCTCGCCACGTCCAGCATCAAGCGGAACAGCTCCCAGCCTACGTCTTCAATCGTCGCATCGCCGGTTGCAATGCGACCTGCATCGATATCCATCAGGTCATGCCAGCGGCGTGCCAGATCGGAGCGAGTCGCGACCTTGATGACGGGTACTTCGGCCAGGCTATATGGCGTGCCTCGCCCCGTGGTGAACACATGCAGATTGATACCGGCGGCGACCTGCAGCGTGCCGCAGATGAAATCACTCGCGGGCGTTGCCGCGAAGATCAGCCCCTTTTGCTTCACCTTCTCTCCCGGCGACAGCACTCCCGAGATAGCTGAATTACCGGACTTGATGATCGAGCCCATCGCCTTTTCGACAATATTCGACAACCCGCCTTTCTTGTTTCCCGGCGTCGTGTTCGCACTGCGGTCCGCGCCGCCGCGCTTCAGATACGTGTCGTACCACTGCATCTCGCGAATGATCGCCTGCGCGACCTCGGCGTTGGCGGCACGGCTCGTCAATTGGTCGACGCCATCGCGAACTTCGGTCACCTCGGAAAACATCACCGTCGCGCCCGCACGCACGAGCAGATCGGTCGCAAAGCCGACTGCGGGATTCGCCGTGAGTCCGGAGAAGGCATCGCTGCCGCCGCACTGCACGCCGATCACAAGATCGGCGGCAGGACATGTTTCTCGCCGCCGCCGGTTCAGCCGTTCAAGATGATGCGTAGCAGTCCGCATGATGGAATCGATCATCGACTGGAAACCGACGTGCGCGTTGTCCTGCAGCACGACAACATCGCCATTCGAATTATCCCCTGCTGTTGCGATCGGAATCGTGCCGACGGGCATCAGGCGCTCAGGCTGCAGTTTTTCGCACCCGAGGCTCACGATCATCACTTCACCGCCAAAGTTCGGATTCAAACTAATGTTGCGCACTGTGCGAATAGGCACCATGGCATCGGGGGCGTCGATGGCAACACCACAACCGTAGGTATGTTCGAGCCCGACAACATCATCTACATTCGGATAACGCGGCAACAGTTCGGCCTTGATCCGCGCGACCGCATGCTCGACCACGCCCGACACACATTGCACGGTCGTAGTAATCGCAAGAATATTGCGCGACCCGACCGACCCGTCGGCGTTTCGATACCCCTCGAACGTGAACCCTTCCAGTGCAGGCATATCGGGCGCCGCGCGCGTGGCGATCGGAAGGTCCTCCAGACCCGGCGGCTCCGGCATGCGGATCACGTGTTCGTTGATCCAGCTCCCTTTGGGCAAGACCTTCAACGCGTACCCGATCACCACGTTGTAGCGCACCACGGCTTCGTTCTCGGCCAGATCGGCGAGCGCCACCTTATGGCCTTGCGGTACACGCTCGCGCAACACGAGACCATCGGCGAATACGGCGCCTTCGGGCAAGCCGCCGTCGTTGACGACAATCGCCACATTGTCCTGAGGATGAACACGAATGTAGAGAGGGGACTGTTCCATTTTCAATCGAACCTTAAGGTGACTACTCGTAACTTCGCGCCCATCACTGCCGCTGTTCCTTGACGCGTGAAACGAGTTGCGTCGGGCTCACGAACTGCAGCGCGATCAATACCCATACCAGCGTGATCGCCATGTAGATCATCGCCATTGCATCGATGGATTGAGGCGCACGAACACCCGTCGAAAAGACCGCGTAGTACAGCGCGACCACCAGCGTCTGCGTTGTCGGCCCGGCGGTAAAGAACGTCAGTTCGAACATGCCGATAGTGCGAACCAGCACCAGCAAGCCTGCTGCCAACATGCCAGGCATCAGCAGCGGCAGCAGCACATAGCGGAAATACTTCGCCGTGTTTGCTCCAAAGATACGCGCGGCCGCTTCAAGATTCGGGTCGATCTGTTCAATGAACGGCGTCATCACGAGAATAACGAATGGCAGCGCCGGCACCAGGTTTGCAAGGATCACGCCGCTCAACGTCCCGGCAAGACCGACCTTGTACATGACGGTTGCCATCGGAATGCCGTAGGTGACGGGCGGGACCATCAGCGGCAGCAGGAACACAAGCATCGCGAAACGCTTGCCACGAAATTGCACGCGGGCAAGCGCATACGCGGCCGGTACGCCCAATGCGATAGAAAGGAGTACTACCGCGCCGACCACCTCGACCGTCACCCATAACACGCTCGCAAGCTGGAAGTCGCTCCATGCCTGCGCGTACCAGTGCAGCGTGAAGCCCGGCGGCAGCAGCGTGCCGAACCAGCGCGTCGCAACCGAGTTGACGGCAACGGTTGCAATCAGCAACAGGACGTTGAACAGGAAAAATGCCATCGCGCCCCAGACGAACATCTTCCAGAGCCGGTCCCCCAGGCTGACGCGCGGTTTCATCGGCTTGGCCGGTTGTGCGCCGTCGTTGCGGCTGTCGCGAGGAGCCGATGCATGAGTGGAAGCCGTCCAGGCGGGTGCATGATTATCGGTTGCCATCAGCCTTTACCTCCGGTCACCGGACCCGTGTAGAAGAAGCGGCGCGTGCTCAGCATGCCTGCCACCACCAGCAACTGTACGAAACCCATCACCATCGCTATGGCGGAGGCGAGGGAATAATCGTAGCTTTCGAATGCGGCCTCGGCCGCGGCTATCGAGATCACCCGCGTTGGTCCGGCAGGCGCACCGAGCAGCACTGCCGACGGAAACACAGAGAACGCCTGCACGAACGACAAACACGCGGCCATGGTCAGCCCGGGCATCAGCAGCGGCAGGTAAATTTGTCGAAACTGCTCCCAGGGACTGGCGCCCAAGGTGGCCGCAGCGCGCGCAAGCGTTGGGTCAATGCCGGTCACATACGAGAGCGTCAGGAGAAAAGCGAACGGAAAGCCCGACACGATCAGCGATATCAACACGCCCCAATAGTTATGCGTGAGACGCACTTCATCGCCATATAAATGCAGTCCGTGCACCGCCTGCGAGAACCAGCCGTTCGGACCAAAGTAAGTCAGCATGCCGTCGGCGATCAGCACTGTGCCCAATGTCACCGGGATCACCAGCAACGTAGTCACGAACTTCTGATACGGCGAATTACGACGCAACGCGAATGCAACCGGAACCGAGAGACCCACGTTGATGATCGTCGCCGGCACCGCAAGCTTCAAGGTGACGATGATGGTGGGCCACATCGCGGTATCGGTAAAAAAGGCGATGTAGTTGGCGAACGCGGAGCCACCGTTCATCGGCTGGAATGACAGCACGAGGCCGTACACGAACGGATAAACAAACAGCGCGAGGATGAAGATCAGCGCGGGAGAAACCAGCCACGCTTTCGCGTCGCGCGGAACGGCGGAAGGAAGCGGAACCATCGGTGAGTTCATGGCGTTTCCCCGTCATACACCAGCGTGCGCGAGGGCGGAACACGCAGGCAAATTCGTTCACCCACCGCCACGTCACCCGTCACGCGTGCCCACAGATTGCCGAACGCAGCCTTCACGCGGATCAGCGAATCGTGGCCGCCGTATTCGACTGTCAGCACCTCTACGTCGAACGCATTTTCGGCGCCTGGCGCTGCGCGATCCAGATCCTCGGGACGCATCGCGACACTCACGCGCTTGCTCTCGAAACCCGCCATTGGCATGCCGATCAATCGCACACCATCCGAGCTCACGGCCACCGCTTCCCCTTGCATGCCTTCGAGCGTAAATTGAGCCACGTTCCGATACCCCATGAACCGCGCGACATGCAGGTTGCCGGGCCGCTCGTAGATTTCCTTCGGCGACGCAACCTGCTGCACGGCACCCTCACGCATCACGACAATGCGGTCGGCCATCGACAACGCCTCGTCCTGATCGTGCGTCACGTAAATCGTCGCACGTCCGAGCTGGCTGTGAATGCGCCGGATCTCGGCGCGCATTTCAATGCGCAACTTGGTATCGAGATTCGACAGCGGTTCGTCCATCAGCACGAGCGCCGGTTCGATCACGATCGCGCGGGCGATAGCCACGCGCTGCTGCTGGCCGCCGGACAATTGCCCCGGCAGCTTCTTCTCCTGACCGACGAGCTGCACCATCTGCAGCGCTTCATACGCGCGACGGGCGGCTTCGCTCCTCCCCACGCCGCGCATCTTGAGGCCGAAACCGACGTTGTCGAGCACGGACATATGCGGGAACAGCGCGTAGTTCTGGAACACCATGCCGAAGCCGCGTTTTTCCGGCGGCAGGACGTCGATACGCTGATCGTCGAGCCAGATCCGTCCGCCGGTCAGCGGTTGCAAGCCGGCAATGCAATTGAGCGCGGTCGACTTGCCGCAACCGGACGGCCCGAGCAACGCAATGAATTCGCCGCGCTGGATGTTCAAGGCAAGACCACGGAGCGCCGCGACCGCCTGACCTTCGGCGTTCATGAAACTGCGGCTGACCGAATCAAGACGCAACTCATCAAACTGATGCTTCATGGCAGGTTCCTGAGACTAAGAACGACACCGTGCGACGGACTTGCTTGATCGCCTGGAGCAATCATCAAGCCGCCGCACGGCCGCAAAAAAAACTTCGGCATCCAAAATTACTTCGACTTCTGCGAACCGATCTCGCGGTCCCACTTCTGGAACGCGGCAACCATGGCAGATGCACTCAACGGCACCACGTGCGGACGGTCAGCCAGCAGCTTCGCGTATTCCGGACGGCCGTACTTCTTGATGACTTCCTGGCTCTTCGCCGGCGCTTGATCGATCGTTACACCCTTCACTACCGGACCCGGATAGAAATAACCGTCGTCGAAGGTCATTGCCTGCTGCGCGGGCTCAAGCAAGAAGTTCATCATCTTGTAGATCACGTCGAGCTTTTCCTTCGGCACGCCGTTCGGGATCACCATGTAATGAGCGTCGTTGACCCACGTCATGTTGTCGAAGGCCTGGACCTTGTATTCAGCCGGCACAAGGCCGAGCGCGCGCGGGTTGATGTCCCAGCCCGTCACGGTCACCGTCATGTCGCGCGAGCCTTCGCCGAGTTCCTTCATCACCGCCGACGTACCGCCCGGGTAGTAAGGAATGCAGTCGTTCAGTTGCTTGAGGAACGCCCAGGTCTTGTCCCAGCCGTTGATCGGGTCTTGCGGATTCTTGTCGCCGAGCACATACGGCAAGCCCATCAGAAACGTGCGGCCAGGACCGGAATTAGCGGGGCGCGCATAGATCAGCTTGTCCGGATGCGCCTTGCACCACGCGAGCAATTGCTCAGGCGTTTTCGGCGGATCGGTCACCTTGGCCGGGTTGTATTCGATCAATGGACCCGCAGGCATGTACGTCACTTCAATCCCGTAGCCTTGCGCCAGGTCCTGCATCTTGCGCGGACCGGGTGCGTATTTATCGAGTACGCCGGGGAATGCCGCGGCCTGATCCGGCAGCAGTTTCATCCAGAGCTTTTGTTCGATACCCGCAGCAAGCGCGTCCGTGCCGGTCAGCACAATGTCGATATCCGAGCGGCCGGCTGCCTGCATCGCCTTGATCTTGCCGGGCAACTGCGGCGCGGGTGCGTTGGTGAACGTGATGTTGGAGACGAGTTGCGGGTACTTCGCCTTGAAGGCCTCGAACGCCTTCTGCGTCAGTTGCAGGTTGCCCGCAACGTCCACGATGTTGATCGCCACCGGGTCCGCCGCGTGCGCGGCAGGTGCTGTGATTATTAACACTGCAGTAGCCGCGGTCACTGCCGCCACGGCGCTCAACGCCATGTGCAGCACCCCCAGCTTCGCCGACAAACGGCCGGACAGAATCATTTCGTCTCCTCGCTCTTTGTATGGATTTTATTGCGGATCGAGTCAGTCCGATGCCGCCACGCGACACAAATGAACCGCAGCAAAGTCAGCTTCACGGTGCATTTATCGATGTATGTTGTCGTATGAGAACATAACTGCGACAGGGCGCGTTTTCTATCACCGTAAACCCTTAACCGCGATGGTTTCGGCCCCCCGCAAAGGTCGGATGGATATCGCCTTAACCCTTATGGATGCTCATTCCCACGATTTGAAGCAGCGCTGGGCCAGATCGATCAGGAGATGGTGTGACATCGGATGTGGACGCGAGGTAGCCGGGCACGTTGTACGACAACCTATCTTTTGAGCAAATGAAGAAACCGGGTGTTTGGTAGCGCGCAAAGAAAACGAATGAGAGATTTTTGCCCGAAAGGGCGCTCCCCAGCGCGCGGAGCGCCGGGCAAGCATTGTTGCTAACGTCAATCTCAGTGATTTGCCGAGGCGGGCTGCATCGGAGCATCGGCGGCCGACGCACTAGACGACACATCAACCGACGCATTCACGTTCGGCATTCCAGCCACACTCGCAGCCGTACTCGCCTGCCCGCTGCCTGTCGCCGCGACCGAGAATGCAAAGGTATTGATGCCCTCAGCGCTCGTAACAGACACCTTGCCGCCATGCATTTCCGCGGTGGCCTTGACGATCGAAAGGCCCAGTCCATGATTCTCGCGGCTGTTGGTCCGCGAGACCTCGGCGCGGTAAAACCGGTCGAATAAATGATCGAGCACGGCGGGCTCAATAGGCTCCCCTGGATTGGCGACGGCGACGCGGACCTGGTCGCCTTCACGCGCAATCGACACCATGATGCTCGATCCCGGCGCGCAATGCTGGATCGCGTTCATCAGGAGATTGATACACGCACGGCCGAACAGCGATTTGTTCACGCGCACAAGCGCGTCGCCCGTATAGACCGCGCGCACGTGCGCCTCCTCGAGCGGGATCTCCAGGAATTCCAGCGTATGAGCAACCTCTGCAGCAAGCGATGCATCGACAAGCCCTGTGGCGCGTTCACCTTGATCGGCTCGTGCGAGAAACAGCATGTCGTTGATGATTGCCCGCATGCGCTCGAACTCTTCCAGGTTCGACTGCAACGTGTGACGCAGGTCATCGACGGAACGGTTGCGGGTCAGCGCCACTTCGGTCTGCCCGATCAGGATGGTGACGGGCGTGCGCAACTCGTGCGCGACATCGGCATTGAACGATTCAAGCCGCCCGTACGCGCCGTCAAGACGCTCAAGCGCCCCGTTGAAGGAATTGGCGAGATCGTTGAGTTCCAGCGGCAACGAGCGGGTATTGAGCCGCTGCGAGCGATTGTTCGGACTCACGGCAGACGCGTCCCGGGTCAACCGCGTAAGCGGCGCAAGCCCGATGCGGGTGACCGAATAACTCAGCAGCAGCACACCGAGACTGCCCAAGGCGGACAAGGCGGCAAGCGCAAAGCCGAATGCGCGCATGGTCCGGGCGTTGGCTGAATAACCGGCCGCAACCTGCAGCATGACGGCCGGCCGCTGGCCATAAGCGGGCAGCGTCACCGTGTTGGCGAGCATGTCATTTTCGCTGCCGGGGCCGGTTCGCACTCGTTCGTAGCCGCCCGACCAGCGGTCCATGACCTGTCCGGTGACCGGCTTGCCGAACTGGTAAGCCGAATCGGCGCTCCATACTGAATACAGCGTGACGCCGTCGCGCGGCGTCATGTCGGTGAGTTTTTCGCGCGCTATCTTCCATTTTTCAGGCGTGACCGCGTGATAAACGATGATCCGCGCGATCTGCGTGCGGTCGTCGAGCGACTCGCGCAAATGCAGTTCGAGTTGCGTGCGCAGCACCAGGAAAAGCCCGGTTCCGACCAGCGTGAAGACAAACAGCGCGACGGCCGCGAACATGAAAGCCAGACGCCGGGCGATGGATCGATTCATGACGTTCCCGCTTCTTCGCGGACCTCCAGCACATAGCCCATGCCGCGCACCGTGTGCAGTAATTTGGTCGGAAATGGGCCGTCCAGCTTGGCCCGCAGGCGCTTGATCGCAGTTTCCACCACGTTGGTATGGCTGTCGAAATTGACGTCCCAGACCAGCTCGGTGATCGCCGTCTTCGACAGGATATCCCCCTGGCGGCGCGCCAGCACGCTCAGCAACTGGAATTCCTTGGCCGTCAGGTCCAGCCGCACGCCATCACGCGTGGCGCGCCGGCCGATCAGGTCGACGTACAGGTCGCCCAGCGAGATCAGCGTCGACTCCTGCACGCGGGTGCGCCGCGCCAACGCGTGAAGCCGTTCGACCAGCTCCAGGAAGGAGAAAGGCTTGGTCAGGTAATCGTCAGCGCCTTCGCGCAAACCCCGCACCCGGTCGTTGATCTGGTCGCGCGCGGTCAGCATGATGACGGGGGTGGCCTTATGCGCGCGCAGCGCCTTCAGCACGCTGAAGCCGTCGCGCTTGGGCAGCATCACGTCGAGCACGATCACGTCGTAGTCGAATTCGATCGCGAGATGCGTGCCTTCCTCGCCGTCAAGGGCCACGTCGACTATCCACCCCTGCTCCGTCAAGCCGGAGCGCAAATAGTCAACCACCTTGTGTTCGTCTTCCACGATAAGCAGTTTCATGCGCGCCTTCTTATGTACGTTTTCCCATTATGGGAAAACGTTATCTCTCCCCTGCGGCGAGTGGCGAAACCCGGTCTGCGAGGCCCGGTCTGCCGTGGTCCGGCACGGATCACGTCACTCGCGTGTCAAATCAGTTTGGCGGGTTGCTCGTGGTTGCCGCCGTCTTCTCCGGTGCTGCCGCGTTGACATCCCAGCCGCCCCCCAGCGCCTTCACCAGCGACACCGACATCGTCCATTGCTGGCCATGAATCTGTACATCCTGACGCTCGCTCGTGAGCAGCGACTGCTGGGCGGTGATCACGTCGAGGAAGGCAACCAGGCCACCCGAATAACGATCGTTGGCAAGCGAGAGCAAACGCCGCGCGTCGGTAACGGCTTCCTGCGATTCCTTCGATGCAGCATCGAGCACCGACAACCCGGTCACCCCGTCCTGCACCTGCTGGAACGCATTGAGCACGGTCTGGCGATAAGTTGCCTCGGTCGCCAGATAACCCTCGCTTGCAAAGTCGACATTGGCGGCACGCCGGCCGCCATCGAAGACGACTTGTCCGAGCGTGGCGCCCAGCGTCCACATCAGCGTGGGCGCGCTCAACAGGCTGGCGAACTGCGTGCTTTCCCAGCCGATACCCGGGGTCAGCGAAAGGCTCGGGAAAAACGCGGCTTTCGCCACGCCGATCTGCGCGTTTGCAGCCGCCATCGCGCGTTCGGCTGATGCAATGTCGGGGCGCCGCTGCAACAGATCGCTTGGCAGTCCGAGCGGTATCGTGGGGACGGTGGTATCGATCACCTTCGGCGCAATCGCGAATTGCGGTGCGGGCACGCCGATCAATGCAGCGATCGCATGTTCGAACTGGGCGCGCTGGTTGAGCAGCAAACGAGCCTGGACCCGCGTGGAGTCGAGTTCGGACTTCTGTTGCAGCACGTCGAGTCCGGACACCGAGCCCAGGTCGTGCTCGGTGGTCACGTAATCCAGCGCCTTCTGCTGCAGGACGACTGACCGGTTCAGCACGTCGATCTCGGCATCGAGTTCGCGCATCGAAAAGTAGTCGCTCGCGAGGTCCGTGGTCAGCACGAGCCGCGCGTTGGCGAGATCGTCGCGTGATTGTTCGGCGGACGCTGTTGCGCCCTCGACTTCGCGGCGAATCCGGCCGAACAGGTCGGTGTCGTAGTCGATGGTCGGACCGACCTGGATGTTGTTCTGCACCGTCGACTGGGTCGGCGTGGCGTAGTTGGTCAGCGGCCGGTTCTGCGATATCCGGAAACGCGATGCGTTAGCGCCCAGATCAACTTCGGGCACCTGCTGCGCCTTGTTGTTCGCAAGCGTCGCACGTGCCTGCGCGTAATGTGCGCTGGCGGCGGCGAGCGTCTGGTTCTGCGCAAGCGCCTGCTGTTCGAAGCCATTCAACGATTCATCGCCGAAGCTGGTCCACCATTGCGGGTCTATCGCCGCGTGCGACGGCTCAGCGACACGCCAGTACGAGTCGGTATGCCACGCAGGCGGCGTGTCGGCGTGAGGCTGCTTGTAGTCCGGCCCGACTGTGCAGGCGGACAGCAGCATCGCTCCCGACGCCATCACGGTTGTGCTGGTGATCAGGGCCTTGAGGGTCGTGACCCGTGGCCACTGGCGCGCGCGCTTCACGACGTCCCCTTCTTGGCAGGCTGCTTCGCCGGCGCGATCAACACGTGGTCGCCGTCCGCAATCGAGTCGCTCGGATTGATGATGATCTTGTCGGTCGCTTCAATGCCGCTTTCAATCTCCAGCGACGGCCCCAAGTCCTGCGCAATCACGATCTTGTGCAGGTTGACGTTGCCGTTCTGGTCAACCACCGCTACCCGCGGCCCTTCGGAGCGGAACAGCAGCGCGTTGCCCGGCACTAGTAAGGGCGCCCGCACGGTCGCCGGCAGCGCGACCTGTACGTAAGCACCCGGGCGCAGCTTGTTATCCGGATTGGGCAGGCGTACTTCGATCTGCAGCGAACGGGTCGGGACATCGATTGCGCCGGAGATATGAGCGATCGAGCCGTGGAACTGCTGGCCCGGCAACTCTGCCTGCGTGACGATGACATCCTGCCCTTGCGCCACGTTCTGGGCGTAAGCCTGCGGCAACTGCACATAGACTCTGAGCGGATCCGACTGCGCCAGCGCGAAGAGCGCACGGCTGGCGCCGCTGCCGGCATCGATCAGGTCACCTACATCTACATTGCGCTGCGTCACCACGCCCGCGAACGGAGCGACAATACGCTTGAACGATTCGAGCTGCGTCAGCCGCTGCACGTTGGCGTTGGCAGCCGCAAGATTCGCCACGTCCTGGTTATAGGTGCTCTGACGTTCATCGAGCTCCTGCTGCGAGACGGCATCGCGTTGACGCAGTTGCTGCCAGCGCTCGAACGAACTCTTTGCAAGCACGAGACTTGATGACGCCTGGTCGCGTTGCGCCACCGCCTGCTTCAGTTCCTGGTCGATCTCAGGCGTATCGAGATCAGCAAGCAACTGGCCTTGCTTCACCCGCGTGCCGATATCCGCATACCAGTGCAGCAGATAACCCGTAGCGCGTGCGTAGATAGGCGACTCCACATAACCGCGCAGCGTGCCCGGCAGCAGGGTGTTGCCGCCGCCCTCCGCCTGCTTGGGCAAGACGACGTTCACGTACACCTTCGCATTTTGCTGCGAGGTTGCAGCCACCTGATGGCTTTGCATCACGTCCGACACCACCGTGCGTCCGGCGCCCAGCACCAGCAGGACCAGCACCACGATGACGGCGATCTTCGCCCGTTTCCATTCACGGCCCCGAGGTGGCAACGCGTGCCCGTCCTCGGTGTCCCTTGCGGGAATCGCCAGCGAAGCATGAGATTTTTCTGTCATATCAGTCAGCCATATTTAACTTGGAGCATGCTCGCCGGCGCCATGGTTGGGGCCGTCGTGGCTTGGGTGGTTGCCTGAACCGCCGCCTGAACTACCGCCGCCATGATCGTCCCGGTCACCCGCCGAACGATCATGCCGCCGGGCCAGCCGGCTATGAATACCCGCAAACACGAGCGGCACGAAAAAGAGTGTGGAAACAGTAGCAAACAGCAATCCACCGATCACCGCGCGGCCGAGCGGTGCGTTTTGTTCGGCGCCCTCGCCCAAACCAAGCGCCATCGGAATCATGCCGATGATCATGGCGAAGGCCGTCATCAGCACAGGGCGGATACGGCTCGCCCCCGCTTCAAGCGCCGCGGTCAGCGGCGGTGCACCGGCTTGCAGCCGCTGGCGCGCGAAGGACACCATCAGGATACTGTTTGCGGTCGCCACGCCCATCGTCATGATGGCGCCGGTGAGCGCCGGAACGCTCAAGTGCGTGCCGGTGAGGAACAGCATCCAGACGATACCGGCAAGCGCCGCCGGCAACGCGCTGACGATGATCAGCGGATCGACCCACGACTGGAAATTCACCACGATCAGCAGGTACACCAGCACGATCGCCATCGCCACGCCGACACCCAGGCCGAAGAACGACGAACGCATGGTCGCGACCTGGCCGCGCACGACGATCTGGCTACCGCGCGGCAAGCTGGCGCGTGACTGGTCCACGAGCTTGTCGACCTCTTTCGCAATGCTGCCGAGGTCGCGCCCTTCCACGCTCACGAACACGTCAATGACGGGACGGATGTTGTAGTGGGTAACCACGGCGAACTGGTTTTTCGGCGTGACTTGCACAAGGTTGCCAAGCAGTTGCGTGGGCCCGTTGGCGCTGCCGGAAACCGGCGTACGCAGCAGTTCGTCAATCGATGACACCTGGTACTGAGGGGTCTGCACCGCGACCGAATACTCAACACCGTTCTTGTTGTTGAACCAGAAACCCGGCGATGTCTGCGAGCTTCCCGACAGGGAAATCAGCACGTTCTGCGCGACGTTGCTCGCGGTCAGGTTGAGCTGCTGAAGCCGGGTGCGATCCATCTGCAGGTTGAGGGCAGGCTCGTCGAGCTTCTGCTGGATATGCGTGTCCACGGTGCCGGGAATCCGCCGGATCGCCTTCATCAGCTTCGCCGCCACGTCGAAATTACCCTGCTGGTTCGCGCCGGATATCTGCACGTCAATGGCCGCCGGCAGGCCGAAGTTCAGGATCTGCGTGACGATGTCCGCAGGCTGGAAGAAAAACTCGACGCCCGGAAAGCGCTGCGGCAACACGGCGCGCAACTTGTCCACGAAGTTCTGCGTCGGATCGTGGTCCGGCTTCAACGCCACCTGGATCTCGCCGTCGAGCGTACCGATCGTGCCCGCATTGCTATATGACAAGTTGATGCCGCTATACGGCAGGCCGAGGTTATCGAGGATCGTGTTGAGCTGAGCCGCCGGCACGACCTGCCGGACCACCTCTTCCACTTGATCAGCCAGCCGCGCGGTTTCCTCGATGCGCGTGCCGGTCGGCGCACGCATATGCAGGCGGATGTCGCCGGCGTCGACGGTCGGGAAGAAGTCCTCGCCGAGCACGAACACCAGTCCTACCGACAGCACGCAAAAACTGAGAAACACCGTTGCGAACATCCGGCGCCGCACGAGCAGCGTGCTCAGGATCATGATGTAGGTGGCGCGCATGCGCTCGAACCCGGCATCGAAACGGTGATACAGCCGCATGAACAGATTCGGCTTCGAACCGTTCTTCGGCTTGTGCGCGTGGCCCATCAACAGCATCGCCAGCGTGGGAACCAGCGTACGCGACAGGATGTACGACGCGAGCATCGCGAACACCACGGCTTCAGCGAGCGGCACGAACAGGAATTTCGCCACGCCCGTCAGGAAGAACATCGGCACGAACACAATACAAATACACAGCGTGGACACGAGCGCGGGAACCGCGATTTCGCCGGCCCCTTCAAGAATGGCCTCGTGCAAGTCCGTGCCCATGTGCAGGTGCCGCTCGATGTTCTCGATCGTCACCGTTGCATCGTCCACCAAAATACCCACCGCCAGCGCGAGCCCCCCCAGCGTCATGATGTTGATGGTCTGTCCGAGCGCATGCAGCACGAGCAATGACGAGAGGATCGACAGTGGAATGGAGACCGCGATGATGCAGGTGCTGCGCCAGTTGCCGAGGAACAGCAGGATCATCGCGGCCGTCAGTGCCGCGGCAATCAGCGCTTCGCGAATCACGCCCTGCACGGCTGCCTTGACGAACACCGACTGATCAAACAGCGGGGTAATCGTGAGGTCCGGCGGCAACGAGGCCCGGGCGTTCGGCAACAGCGCATAAAGAGAATCGACGATGGACAGCGTCGACGCGCTGCCGTTCTTCATCACCGACATCAGCACGCCGCGATGCCCGTTCTGACGCACGATATTCGTCTGCGGAGAGAAGCCGTCGCGTACATGGGCGACCTCTCTCAGGTAAGTGGTTGCACCATTAAGCGTGCGCACCGGAATGTCGTTCAGCGCGGCGATGGTGGCCGGCGAACCATTCATGTTGATCGTGTATTCCTTCATCCCGATCTTCGCCGTGCCGGTCGGCAGGATCAGGTTTTGCGCGTTGAAGGCGCTCACCACGTCCGACGGCGTCAGGCCCTTCGCCAGCAACGCGCGCGTATCCAGATCGACCGAAATCAGCCGGCTTTTACCACCGTACGGATACGGCACGGCCGCACCGGGAATGGTCACCAGTTGCGGGCGCAGGAAGTTCAGGGCGGTGTCGTTCAGGTCCTGCTCGGAGAGCGTGGTACTCGACAATCCCAACTGGATCACCGGAATACTGGAGGCCGAATAACTGATCACAAGCGGCGGCGTGGCGCCGGGCGGCATCTGCTTCTACTGCGCCGGCTCAACGGCCACCGTTTGAGCGATGGCAGTCTGGATGTTCGCGGTGGGTTGCAGGAAGACCTTCAGGATGGCAATGCCCGGCAGCGACTGCGACTCGATATGTTCGATGTCGTTGACGGTGGTGGTCAGGCTGCGCTCATTGACCTGCGTAATGCGATTGGCAACGTCTTCGGCTGACAGGCCCGTGTAAGTCCAGATGATGCTGACGACAGGAATGTTGATTTCCGGCAGGACGTCGACCGGCGTTGTCAGGAGCGCAAACGGCGTCGCTAACAGGATCAGGATGGCCATCACGATAAACGTGTAGGGCCGCTTTAGCGCAACGTTGACGATCCACATTGAGACGCGCTCGAAAAAAGCAGGAAAGGAAAAAGAACCGCTGGAATGCAACGACGCCGTTCAGGCAGGGCCTCTAAAGCTGGGCCTCTCAGGCAGCGTCTTGCACACGGCGAGCCGGATCGAGTGCGGCGCGAAGCCGTGCGGCCTTTCATGCAGCCAACAGGCTAGCGATAGGCCACTCACGCACCGATCTTAACGGGCAGGTGCCAACGCCTACATGGCGCCAAAATGGCAGAAATGTCAGGAAACGAATCTTTCCTCAGATTTGTCAGAGGCAAACGTTTTCGTGCAATCGGGCTGATTTTCATACCCGATAAAAATAGAAGGCTTCATGCCAGTTTCGACTCCACCCATGACACAAAAGCGGCCACTAGCGGCGCTTCGGTGAGCTCATGGCGGCGCACCCAGTAATACGCATGCTTGGCCGGCACAGTGATACGAAACGGACGAACGAGCGTGCCATCGGCGAGATCGTCGCGGGCGGAAAAGCTATCGCCTAATGCTACGCCTTGTCCCCGTATTGCAGCTTCGATTCCCACATGCGCAATGCCGATTTCAAGAATCCGCAAACCTTCAAGCTTGTCGGCTGACGCCTCTGCCAACCATCGCATCCACGACCCGGCATGCTCGCAAAACAAGGTCCGGTTCGCCAGGTCCTGCACCGTGCGAAGCGCGCGCGGCCCGTTCATCAACGCCGGGCTCACGACGGGAAACAGGACCGGATGCGTGATGAGCTTCACGTCGCGATCGCGCCAGCGGCCCTCGCCGTATCGGACGCACAGGTCGACATCGGATGAGTAGATTTCCTTATCATCGTTGGACGGGATCAGTTTTAAGTTGACTGCGGGGAATTGCTCGAGGAAATCACCGATATGCCGCGCGAGCCACCGCGAGGTGAACAACATCGGCGCCGATACCGCCAGATCCCCCGCAATGACCGGCGAGTCCAGCCTGACCACGGCGGTTGCAATCATGTCGAACGCGTTCTTGACCGGCTGCAGCAGTGCCTCCCCGGCAGGCGTCAGTTTCACCCGCGCCTTTGAGCGAATGAACAACGCCACGCCCAAGGTGCTCTCCAGCACACGGACCTGATGACTAACGGCGCTTGGTGTGACGTTGAGCTCCTCGGCGGCACTCGCAACTGTGCCATGGCGAGCCGTGGCTTCGAACGCACGCAAGGGATTGAGCGGGGGCAGCCGATGGCGCACGGGTAAATCCGGAGAGCGTGGAAAAAGGGGAAGATGCTGAGAAAAATTTGATTTAAAGCGAATTTAATTCTCTCTACAAGCAAAAAATTTGTTTGCGTAAGCTTGGCGTCATGAGCTGAGCGTCATTCCGAAACACTCTTGGTTAGGCACCTTCCAGGCAAACGCATGAACACTACCGACACAACAGAACGCCTTTGGGGCGGCCGTTTCAAATCAGGGCCCTCGCTGGCACTGGAAAACCTGTCCCGCTCAGACCCGAGCTTCTTCCGTCTTGCTCCCTACGATCTCGCCGGCTCGCGCGCCCATGCAAACGAACTGAAGCGCGCCGGAATCCTCACCGCCGACGAGCTTCAGCAACTGCTCGACGCGATGCAGCAAATAGAGACCGAGTTCGTGGCGGGCGACCTCGCCCCTATCCTTGCCGACGAAGATGTCCATACCTTCCTCGAGCGCGAACTGACCCAACGGCTCAAGGCAATCGGCGGGAAGTTGCGCGCCGGCCGCTCACGCAACGATCAAGCGGCGAACGACCTGCGTTTATATCTGCGCGACAAGGCTCGCAAGCTGGCGTTAGCCGTGATCGAATTGCAGCACGCGCTGGTCGAACAGGCTGAAGCGCATGTGGAAACCGTCACCGCCGGCTTCACGCACTTGCAGCCGGCACAGCCGATCGTTTTCGCCCATCAGTTGCTCGCCCACGCGCAGTCGATTTATCGCGATGTCGACCGGCTGGTGGACTGGGATCGCCGCAGCGCGCGTTCACCATTGGGCGCGGCGGCGCTGGCGGGGTCCGCAATCTGCTTGCGGGCCGATCTGTCCGCGTTGGAACTCGGCTACGACGGCCCGTGCGAAAACTCTATCGACGCTGTCGCCTCGCGCGACCACGTTGCCGAGTTCACGTTCATCACGAGCATGCTGGCGGTGAACCTGTCGCGGCTCTCGGAAGAAGTCATCCTGTGGACGTCGAGACAGTTTCGCTGGGTCGAACTCGACGATGCTTATGCCACCGGCAGCTCAATCATGCCGCAGAAGAAGAACTCGGATATTGCCGAGCTGACGCGTGGAAAGGCTGGCAGGTTGATCGGCAACCTGAGCGGTTTGCTCGCGACGCTCAAGTCGCTGCCGCTGGCTTATAACCGTGACCTCGCGGAAGACAAGATCGCCGCGTTCGACAGTATCGACACGCTCTATCTTGTCTTGCCTGCAATGGCCGGTATGATCCGCACCATGCACGTGAACGCGGATGAAATGCGGCGCCAGGCACCGCTCGGGTTTACGCTCGCCACCGAAGTCGCGGACTGGCTCGCGCTGCGCGGCGTGCCGTTCAGCGAAGCGCACGAGATCACCGGCGCGCTGGTGCGGGCCTGCGAACAGCAAGGCATTGAACTGGGCGATGTGTCGGTGGCAACGCTCGCAGCCGTGGATGCGAGACTTGAACCCAGCGTCCTCGATCACGTCACGCTGGATGCCGCGGTGGCGGCGCGCAGCGGTTATGGCGGCACGGCGCCGGCACGCGTGAGTGAACAGATCGCGCGCCTGCGCAGCGCTATTGAAGAACAAGTCGCGTGGGCGGCTTACTACAAGGGACCTTCATGCTGAGCGCATCGAACGACCGTGCATCGGCGGCCGGCAACGCCGACAGCTTCACCGATATCTCGCACTTCGAACACGTTCCGCGGCGCTACTACGGGCGTTACCTCGCCTCTGTCGTTATCCTTGCGATCGTGGCGTATATCGTCGTGGCGTTTGCGCGCGGACAGATCGACTGGGTCGTCGTGGGGCGATTCCTGACAGCCAAGTCGATCCTCAAAGGCCTCGGCAATACCATCGTGATGACGATCCTCGCAATGGCGCTGGGCATTGCGCTTGGGGTCATCGTCGCGATCATGCGGCTCTCGACCAATCCGGTCATGCAAGCGGTCGCGCATGGCTACGTGTGGCTGTTCCGCGGCACGCCGGTGATCCTGCAATTGTTGTTGTGGTTCAACCTCGCGCTGGTGTTTCCGGTCATGGGCATTCCCGGCCTGTTCGAATTTCGCACGGTCGACATCATGACGCCGTTCCTGGCCGCCCTGCTCGGACTCGGGATTAATCAGGGTGCCTACACATCGGAAGTCGTGCGCGCGGGGCTGCTCTCGGTGGACACCGGCCAGTACGAAGCGGCGAAGTCTATCGGCATGCCCAAGCTCCAGGCGCTGCGCCGCGTGATCCTGCCGCAGGCCATGCGCGTGATCGTGCCACCTATTGGCAACGAACTGATCGGCATGGTGAAGCTGACCTCGCTGGCAAGCGTGATCCAGTACGCGGAAATGCTCCACAGCGCCGAGAACATCTACTATGCGAACGCTCGCGTGATCGAATTGCTGATGGTCGCGGGCGTCTGGTATCTGGTCATTGTCACGGTGCTTTCCTTGCTGCAGTCGCGGGTCGAACGGCGCTTCGCGCGAGGGGCGGGCCGCCCACCCGCGAAGCAGTAATAGCAGTGACTCCACTCAACCGCGAACCCAGGCAACCATGAACCCACTAGTCAAAGCGGTCGACCTGCGCAAGTCCTATGGCGAGTTCCAGGCGCTGCACGGCATCAACCTCGACGTGGCAAAGGGCGAAGTGCTGTGCATCATCGGGCCGTCCGGCTCGGGCAAAAGCACCTTCCTGCGCTGTATCAACCAACTCGAGACCATTTCCGGCGGTGCGCTGTGGGTGAATGACGAACTGGTCGGATACCGGCGCGTCGAGAACAAGCTTTATCCGCTCTCTGAAAAGCAGATGGCGCGGCAACGTCTTGCGACGGGCATGGTGTTTCAGCGCTTCAATCTTTTTCCGCACATGACGGCGCTGGAAAATGTGATCGAAGGGCCGGTCCAGGTATTGAAGAAGAAAAAGTCCGAGGCAATTGAAGAAGCGCGCGCATTGCTGACGCGTGTCGGACTCGGTCACAAGTGCGACGCGTTCCCGGTCGAGTTGTCGGGTGGCCAGCAGCAACGTGTCGCCATTGCACGGGCGCTTGCCATGCACCCTCAACTCATGCTCTTCGACGAACCCACCTCCGCTCTCGACCCCGAGCTGGTCGGCGAAGTCCTGAGCGTGATGCGCGACCTGGCCAAGAGCGGCATGACGATGATCGTCGTCACGCACGAGCTCGGCTTCGCGCGTGAAGTGGCGAACCGCGTGGTCTTCATGGACCAGGGCAAGGTGGTCGAAAGCGGCTCGCCCGAACAGGTGTTGTCGCGACCGCAACAACCGCGTACTCAAGAGTTCATTTCAGCCGTGCTTTCCTAGCGCTAGGGCGCGTGTTGCAACGGCTTCCACCCTTCCGTCAACCTCATGTTCAGGCGACTTTTATGATCGATTCCTTGTTCCGGCGAACCCTTGTCACCCTCGCGTTCAGCGCAGTATCGCTTGGTGCATCGTTAGCTCATGCGCAGACGCCCGTGGCGGGCAACGGCACGCTCACGGCCGCTATCGTGCCGAACTATCCGCCATTCGAATACAAGGACCCGGCAACCGATGAACTCACCGGCTTCGACGTTGACCTCGGCGTCGCGCTGGCCGCGAAGATGAGTGTGAAACTGAAGTGGGAAGAGACCAACTTCGACCAGATGATGAGCGCGCTGACCACGCATCGGGTAGACGTGATCCTGTCGGGCATGACGGATTTGCCGACCCGCCGTGACGCGGTCAACTTTCTTGACTACATCAAGTCCGGACCGCAGTTTTACACGCTGAAGGCGCGCGCCGGCGACTTCCCGTCGATCGAAACAGTATGCGGCAAGCACGTGGGCGCGAGCCGCCGCACGTCGTGGCCCGACGACATCAAGACGTGGAGCGACGAGCACTGCGTCAAGGCGGGAAAACCGGCTGTACAAGTGGTGGGTACGGATGGATCAGCGGACGCCCGCCTGCAGTTGCGCCAGGGACGTATCGACGCCGCCGTGCAAGGCGGGGAGACGCTGCCGTACCAGAACACCCTTGAGAAAGATGCGTACGCGCCGATCGGTCAGCCGTTCCTGTCGCAATACACGGCTATTGGCATGTCGAAGAACAGCCCGGCTTTAAACGATGCGCTGAGCCAGTCATTCGGCAAGCTGATCGCTGACGGCACCTATGCCAAGATCCTGAAGAAATGGGGCTTGCAAGAGCATGCGGTGTCGAAGGTCATCATCAACTCGAAAGAATAAGAATGCGAGCGTCAAAGTTTGATCGACGCATACGGAAACGGGCGTTGTCAGGGAACCCTGACAACGCCCGTTTTAATCATCAAGCTTCAGATCACTTTTCGACCTGACGATTCCAGCGCGCGTCCCATTGCGGACGATTCGCGTTGATCACATCCCAGTCCACCACGTTGACCTTCTTCACGAGGTCGTCGAGGTTACCGAGTTGCTTCTGCATCGTATCGGGCATTGTCGCCTGGCGGTTCGTGGGAATCTGGCGGCCTGCGCTCGCTGCCTTGCTTTGTGCCGACGCCGAAATCATGAACTGCGCAAGCTTTTGCGCGAGCGCCGGATCGGGGTTGTTCGCCACCACGCATTCATCAACAAGCAACAGCACCGGCCCTTCCTTCGGGTTCACGTAGGCCACGGGAATGCCCTTCGCCTGGAGGTCACCCACTGCAGTCGGCGTGAGCGGGAACAGGCCGGCTTGTCCGGTCTGAACCATCTCCGAGATCTTCGCCGAGTTCGGGATGTACTCGATCACATTGCGGCCCACGGTGCTCTGCCATTTCGTGAAGCCCGGTTCGACATTCTTCTCAGAGCCGCCTTCGAGGCGGTTGATCATCAGGAAACCGTGCAGGCCGAACGTGCTGCTCGAGGCCGACTGGAACACGACCTTATCCTTGTATTTCGGATCGGCGAAATCGAGCCATGATGTAGGCGGCGCCCAGCCGTTGGCCGTAAAAAGTTTCGTGTTGTACGCAATGCCGGTCATGCCGAGTTGCACGCCCGCGCCAATATCGTCCTTCATGCGCGCGAACGGATAGAGTTGCTTGAGCTCGGGGCTGTCGTCGAGTTTTTGGCAGACGCCCATGCTGACTGCGCGGGCCATCACGCCATCGTCGAGGAACACTACGTGGATTTGTGGTTTGGCTTTGTTCGCCAGCAGCTTCGCGAGAATGTCTGAGGACGTGCCGGGCACGACTACCACTTTTACGTTGTTGGCCTTTTCGAATTCGGGCAGGACCTCGCTCGTGTAGGCCTTTTCCATCGGGCCGCCGTTCATGCCGATGTAAATGGTTTTGGTGTCGGCTTGCGCTGAGGCGGAGAAGGCTGCTGCGCACAAGGCCGCAATGCCCACGCTGGCTACTGTATGAAACGCTTTCATTTACTGATCTCCTTCATAAGGTGGTCCTGCCAGATTTTGTTCGCACTTTTTTTGGGGGCCGCTCAAGCAAATCTCTCGATTGAAAACGCTTCGATCGGCGTGCTCGTCGTTCCGTCCACAACAAGGTCGGAAAGGACCGCTCCAACCCCTGGGGCAAGCAGGAATCCGCCGCCCGAGAATCCAAACGCATGCAGCAATCGCGACGTAGTCCGGCTAAAACCGATCACCGGGTTATCGTCAGGCGTACTACCTTCAACACCGGTCCAGGTCCTCAACAGCAACGCATCTTTCAACGCCGGCAAAAGTGCACACGCCGCGCGCATCACCGTGCGAGTAGTCTCCGTGAGCGGCTGTGCATACTCACCATCCCCAATCCCACGACCGCCGCCAATCACCACATTCCCGCGCGTCACCTGACGGGCATAAATGCCGCCGCCATAGACCCCAAGATTGTGATCGATGAAATACGGCAGCGGCTCAGTCACCCACATGTTCGGATAGATCGGCTCCATCGGAATGGTCTCGCCAAAGTACCCGGCCACCGTGTTACCCCACGCGCCAGCAGCATTGACCAGCCAGTCGCTCTGAACCTCGATCGCAGCACCCGAGTCATGCCGCGCCTCGACAACAAACCGATCCCCCGCACGCACGATGTTCGTGACCGTAGTCTGCTCACGGACATCAGCACCGGCTGCACGCGCCGCGCGCGCGAACGCGGGCGACACCACGCGCGGATTGGCATGACCGTCGCCGGGACACAACGAGCCACCCACTGCAGCCGCCCCAAGCCACGGGTAACGACGCCTGAACGCAGGTCCGCTCATCACTTGCAAATCGAGTCCGAACGGGTTGGCAAGCTGCGCGTACGCTTCGAGCGCCGCCAGATCCGCCTCGCTGCGAGCCAGCCGCAAATGCCCGGACACAACGAACTCTCCATCGGTGCCCACGAGCTCCGGCAACTGGTCCCAGATCGATCGTGCACGCACCGCCAGGGGTAATTGTTCAGCCGGCCGCCCCTGACGGCGCACGCCGCCGTAGTTCACACCGCTCGCCTGCGCGCCGCAATAACGTCGTTCAAAAAGCCCGACCTTAAGCCCGCGCTTTGCCAGCATCAAGGCTGTCGATGATCCCACCAACCCACCGCCCACGACCAGCACATCAAACCGCAAAGTCTCAGTCATCACGTGCGTGCTCCGGGATGGCGGCGAGCTGATCCGCTTCGGATGTCTCGTCCATCATCGCCATCGATAAAGGCACAGGTTTAATCGGCGCCTGTGCGCGCAAACGTCCGACTTCGGAGATCGGTTTGCTCGTCTCCGCGCTCAGCAATTCCGCCGCTGCCGCGCCGCACATGCGCCCCTGGCAACGACCCATGCCCACACGCGTAAGCGCCTTCAGCCGGTTGATCTCGCTAGCTTCACCAGCACGGACACAACGGCGCAGCGTGCCGGCATCGATCTCCTCGCAACGGCACACCGTCATGTCGTCCGGCCAGTTCGAAGCGCAATCGGCGGGCGGCGCAAACGCCTGTTCCAAGCCGATACGAAACTTGGCGATATTCGCCAACTGCCGGTCCAGCTTCGCAGCCTGAGCCTGAACGTCAGCGTTCTCAACCCGATGCCCGAGGTCTTCCAACATCGCGAGCGCCGCGCGACGGCCAGCCAGTTCCGCGGCATCCGCACCGGCGATACCCGCGCCATCGCCGGCGAGATAAACGCCCGGCACCGAACTGCGACCGGCTGAATCGCGCTCCGGCAGCCACGCACGATTGAGCGGATCGAAGCGAAATCGGCAGCCCGCCAGATCGGCAAGCTGCGTTTCGGAACGTAGGCCATAGCCAAATCCAACCGCATCGCAGGGAATGGTCAGCTCTTGCTCGTCACTGCGATAGGTCATCGCCTGCACGGCTTGGTCGCCCGTGGCGCGCACGAGCGTTACGCCACGTTCGATACGAACCCCGTGCGCCATCAGCCAGCCGACGTAATAGAGGCCCTTGGCGAACGTGGACGGTTGCCGCAACAAACGTGGCGTCGCGGCGAACTGACGAGAGAATGGATTGGTGTCGAGCACCGCCTCCACCTGCGCGCCCGCCTTCGCGTATTGATACGCCACGAGATAAAGCAACGGCCCGGTTCCCGCCAACACCACGCGACGTCCAATCGAGCAGCCCTGCGATTTCAGCGCAATCTGCGCAGCGCCAAGCGTGTAAACGCCCGGCAGCGTCCAGCCCGGAAACGGCAAAACGCGGTCTGTCGCGCCCGTCGCTATCAGCAAGTGCGAATAAGGCACCGTTCGCTGGCGTCCGGCGTGCAAGGTATCGAGTTGCGCGGCGCCGCATCCCCACACCAGCGTGTCCGGTCGATAGTCGAGCTTGGAAAGCAACCCCGCCATGGTCGAATGCACCGCGTCGGCCTTGCCTGCTTCCATGCCATACAGCAACCGTTTGCTGCGGGCAAAACCTGCATCGGCCGGCGGCTGGCGATAGATCTGGCCGCCCGCACGCGGCGCTTCATCGATGACGATCGGCGCAATGCCCGCCGCCACCAGCGTCTGAGCCGCACGCACACCAGCCGGCCCCGCACCTACGATGACGACCCGATGCATGCTTTTTTTATCGATCGTCGTACTCACGTTCCGGTCGCTCCGGCAGGCCGGGTCATGACGCGCAGGCCTTCTTTGACGAAGGTCGAGCACGCCCTGATTCGTGTGCCCTCTTCCAGTTGTACCCAGCAGTCCTGGCACGCGCCCATCAGACAGAATCCTGCACGCGGTTCGCCACTGAACTCGGTGTCGCGCACCCGCCGTGTGTGCAGGAGGATGGCGCTCAGCACCGTATCGCCGGTTAAGGCTGTGATCGCTACACCATCCAGCGTCAACGTCACCTGCTTGCGATGCACTTCCGTAAGACGCACGAATTGCGGCGCGGCATCGGTTGCGGTATGTGGCTGTCCGGTGAGTGTTGCGCTGGGAAGGTTTGTCATCGCGTAGAGTGAAGTCGGGGGGCTGAGCGAATCAATGTGTACCGATCAGGATCCGGTTCAGTCCATACACGCGGTCGAGCACGATCATCGCGCCGGCCGTAATAAAGATAACGAGCGCGGATACGGACGCCATCATGGGGTCAATCGATTCCGTCGCGTACATGTACATGCGGACCGGTAACGTAATGGTCTGCGGCGAGGTGACGAAGATCGACATGGTCAGTTCATCGAAGCTATTGATGAACGCAAGCAGCCAGCCGCCCGTGATGCCGGGCAGGATCATCGGCAGCGTGATACGGCGAAACGATGTCCATCGATCCGCGCCTAAAGACTGCGCCGCGTGCTCAATGCTGCGATCCATGCCGCTCACCGAAGCCAGCACCAGCCGCATCACGAACGGCGTGATGATGATCATGTGCGCCGCGACGAGCCAGGTGAACGAGCCGGTCGCGCCGATCATCGCGAAGAAACGCAGGAACGCAATGCCGAGCACGAGGCTTGGAATCACCAGCGGCGAGAGGAACAATCCATTGAGGAATTCGCGTCCCGGAAAACGCTCCCGACCGATGGCAAGCGCCGCCGGCAAGGCCAGCGCGAGCGACAGCGTAGCCGACGCAAACGCCAGCCTGATGCTGTTGAAAAACGCCGAGATGAAATCCGGGTAGTCGAGGATCGCGCGGAACCAGCGCAGCGAGAAGCCATGCGTGGGCAACGTCAGCGTCTGGTCCGGCGTGAACGCAACCAGCACGATGATCACCAGCGGCGCCAGCACGAACAGGATCACGAGCGTATGAAAACTCAAGGCAACGAGGCCGTTCTTTCGCATTGCAGCGGTCTCCTTTCCTTAACCGAGGCTTCTGGAGTAACGACGCTCCAGAACCCGGTAATACGTGATCATGATCACGAGGTTCGCGATCAGCAACAGGATCGCGATGGTCGCGCCGAGCGGCCAGTTGAGCGAGCCGAGGAATTCATCGTAGACAGCGGTGGCCGCTACTTTCAGGCGACGGCCCCCAAGCAGGCCGGGAATTGCAAACGCGCTCGCCGACAAGCCGAACACCATCAAGCTGCCCGACAAAATGCCCGGCGCGATCTGCGGCAACACGATGCGTCGCAACGTGGTTGCAGGCGACGCCATCAGTGAGAGCGCCGCGTTTTCCACTTGCGGATCAAGCTTCTGCAGCGAGGTCCAGACAGGGATCACCATGAACGGCAGCATCACGTGAACGAGCGCGATGACGATAGCGAAGGTGGTGTACTCCAACTTGTACGGACCCATGCCGAACAGCCCGAAGAACTGATTCACAATACCGCCCGTGTTGAGCAACATGCTCCAGCCGAACGCGCGCACCACGACTGACACAAGCAGCGGCGCGAGGATCACGAGCAGGAACATCGAGCGCCACGGGTCACGCATGCGGTACAACACGTACGCTTCAGGCGCACCAATCGCGACGCACAGCAAGGTCGTCAGGATCGCGATGCCGAACGTACGCGCGAAGATGGTCTGGTAGTAGCTGTCCGTCAGGACTTCAACATAGTTGCCGAACTGGAACGCCGCGATCGGACCACTGGCCGGATCGAAGCGATAGAACGTCAGTACAACGGTCATCGCGAGCGGCGTCAGCACGAGGACCGCGAAGAGGATGAACGCTGGCAGGCTCATCAGCCAGGGCGGCACAAAGGCGTGCCATGGCGCGCGATCGTTCTTCAGCGCGCCGCTATTGTCGGGACCCGTCGAGTCGATGGTACTAGCCATGGCTCACTTCCTGAAGCACGCGCACGGCGTCACGATGCCAGTCGATACCCACCATCGCGCCTTCGGCCACGGGTTCGGTACCTTCGTTCTGGCTACAAACCAGCACTTCACCAATGGCGGTATCGACGCGATAAAGCCATTGGCTGCCGAGGAAAAAGCGGCTGGTAACGGTCGCCGACAAGCGCCCCGTTCCGACCGCGCACAAGTGCAGTTTTTCCGGGCGAATGCATAACGTCACCGTATCGCCTTCGCGCCACACCGTGCCCGCTTCGATGCAGGCAATGCCGGTCAGGTCATGCCCGAGATCCACATGCACTTCGTTGTGACGCGCCTCGGTCACCTTGCCCGCGAGCATGTTCGCCTTGCCGATGAACTGCGACACAAAACGATTCTCCGGCCGCTCATACGCGCGATACGGCGAGTCAACCTGCGTCACGCGCCCTGCTTCCATCACGACCACGCGGTCACTGATGGACAGCGCCTCCGATTGATCGTGCGTGACCATGACCGTCGTCGTGCCGACCTTGCGCTGAATCCCGCGCAATTCAAACTGCATCTCTTCGCGCAGCTTCGCGTCGAGGTTGGACATCGGTTCATCGAGCAGCAGTACCGGCGGCTTGATCACCAACGCGCGTGCAATGGCCACTCGCTGCCGCTGACCGCCCGACAGTTCACGCGGATACCGCGCCGCCAGTGCATCGAGCCGCACGAGCGCCAAGGTCTCGCGAATCCGCTCCGCGCATTCAGCCTTGCCGATACCGCGCATTTCCAGGCCGAAGCCCACGTTCTGCGCAACCGTCATGTGCGGAAACAGCGCGTAGCTCTGGAACACCACGCCCAGGCCGCGCTTGTTCGGCCGCACGTTCGTGATGTCCTTGCCGTCGAGCGATATCCGCCCGCGCGTGACATCGATAAAACCCGCGATCATTTGCAGCGTCGTCGTCTTGCCGCAGCCCGAAGGCCCGAGCAGGGAAACGAATTCGCCTTTTTCAACCGAGAGGCTCACGTCGCTCACGGCGTTCAGGTCGCCGTAGGCTTTGGTCAGTTTGTCCAGCACGAGAAACGACACGGTGGCCTCCAGGGTCTAGCAGAAAAACAATTGAACGGACGCAGGGTATTCACGCAAAAAACAGCACGTGGACAGGCGGAACACGCCTCTGATGCAGAGGGGTCAAACAGGACAAGGGACAGAGTCGAGTGCAACGAGTGCAACGAGCGCAACACCGGGGGATGACCGCGGAGGCCTTTCGTCCGCTTGGCAAGCGCCGCGGTTGGCGCGTGCAAGCGGACGAAAGAAGTGGCGAGGGGGTGGGACGCCAGGTTTAAATCTTTCTGTGCTTCTAATTCAATTACATCAAACGTCGAACTTCACGCCTTGCGCAAGCGGCAACTCACGGCTGTAGTTGATCGTGTTGGTCGCGCGGCGCATATAACCTTTCCACGCATCGGAACCCGATTCACGGCCGCCGCCCGTTTCCTTCTCACCG
>NZ_JAQGMM010000029.1 GCF_028292365.1 Caballeronia sp. | reverse complement strand
CGAGCGTGATTTTCACTCCTTTGCCATACTATCAACGAGCGGCAGCGCACCGACAACCATCGCTTCTTCGGCCTTTGGCCGAAGGTGCCACTCGGACGCAAAGGACCGCACGGCTCCCGAAAAATCCAATGTCCGATTGCCGCAGTATTTAGGCAGAACAGCGGTGGCTTTGGAGGTTAAGGTATTCGTCGAAGCACAATTCGACCACGTGCCCTCGACACCCTCAAGGCGAGGGCCGAAACCTTATTCAAGGCCATGCTAAAAGTTACGAAAGCGGTTTTCCCGGTTGCGGGTCTCGGTACCCGATTCCTCCCCGCGACCAAGGCCAGCCCGAAGGAAATGCTGCCCGTCGTCGACAAACCGCTGATCCAGTACGCGGTCGAAGAGGCCATGGCCGCCGGCATCACGGAGATGATCTTCGTGACGGGCCGCAGCAAGCGCGCGATCGAGGATCACTTCGACAAGTCGTATGAGATCGAAGCCGAACTGGAAGCCCGCGGCAAGCAAAAGCTGCTCGATCTCGTGCGCAGCATCAAACCGAGCCACGTGGACTGTTTCTACGTGCGTCAGGCGGAAGCGCTCGGTCTGGGCCACGCCGTGCTGTGCGCGGAAAAGCTGGTGGGCGACAACCCGTTCGCCGTGATTCTGGCCGATGACTTGTTGTACGGCACACCGCCGGTGATGACGCAGATGATCGAAGTATTCGATCACTATCACAGCTCGGTGATTGGCGTGGAGGAGATCCCGGCTCAGGATTCCAAGTCGTACGGCGTGATTGACGGGAAAGAGTGGGAAGACAATATTTTCAAGCTGTCGGGCATTGTGGAAAAGCCGGAACCCGCCGATGCCCCGTCGAATCTGGGCGTGGTCGGACGATATGTGCTGAAACCGCGCGTCTTCGATCACATCCGTGCGTTGAAGCCGGGAGCCGGCGGTGAATTGCAACTGACGGACGCAATCCAGTCGTTGCTCGCTGACGAACAAGTGCTCGCTTACAAGTATCACGGCACGCGTTTCGATTGCGGCAGCAAGCTTGGCTATTTGAAAGCAACAGTGGAATTCGCGCTGCGCCATCCGGAAGTGGCAAAGGACTTTCAGGAATACCTGAACACGCGTTCGCCGCATCTGCTCGGCTAAGTGCCAATGCATAAATCTGAGCCCTGAGCCGCGAGCGCGTGGCTTGATGGCCGGAAAAAAAATGCCCATGACTAAAATCATGGGCATTTTTTATTGGGCTTCTGTCGATCAGCGGCGCCGCATGAGAAAGGTGAACACCTTGTCGTGCGAGGTCGATTCCACCAGTTCATTGCCCGTCTGCTTCGAAAACGCGGCAAAGTCGCGTTGCGAACCCGGGTCGGTCGCCAGCACTTTCAATATCTGACCGCTCTGCATATCGGCCAGCGCCTTCTTCGCCCGCAGGATGGGCAGCGGGCACGTGAGCCCGCGCGCATCGACTTCCTTGTGCACTTCCATCAGATTGAGCCTTGTTCGAACCCGCTAGTGATCTCGCCTATAGAGAGTTCGATTTTACCCCAGTGCTTAAAAATTCACCGCTTGGCCTTTGGCGAGAGACTCCCGCATGGCAATCCCGATACGCGTAGCCTCACGTGCGTCGTCAAGCGTCAGGCCCGTGGCGGGGCCTCCGCTCAGCGACGCGACGAACACCTCGGCTTCGTGCAGGAACGCTTGCTCGAAGCGCTCGAAGAACGTCGGCGTGCATTCGTTGCGGATGCCGCCGGCATCGTAGATTTCCACCCGGTTCGCCCGCGGATTGTGTCCCACCGAGAGCGCCCCGCCTGTTCCCACCACTTCCGTCTGCGTATCGTGACCGTGGGCGCTTGTGCGCGATGCCTGGAATACCGCCAGCCGGCCGCCCTCGAATTCGCAGATAGCGACACCGTTGTCGATATCGCCACATTCCGCCAGCCCTTCGTGGATCGCTATCGTGCCGCTCGCGAACACGCGCGTAACACGCGGGTTACCCAGCATCCAGCGCGCGAGGTCGATGTCGTGGACGCTGCAATCGAGGAACAATCCGCCCGATGTCGGCGCGAAACGGACGAAAAAGCCATCGGGATCGTTCTTGTCGACGGTCTGCGAACGGACCATGAACGGCCGGCCGATCGCGCCCTGGCTGATCTTGTTGAAGGCGTCGCGATAACTGGCATCGAAACGACGAACGAAACCGATCATCACCTGAAGATGCGGAAAGCGCGCGCTTTCTTCAATCACGCGATCACACTGTTCCAGGTCCAGCGACAACGGTTTTTCGCAGAACACATGTTTGCCCGCGCGCAACGCCGCGATGATCTGGTCAGCATGCAGCGATGTTGGCGTAACGAGCCACACTGCATCGAGCGATGCGTCTTTCAGTATCGATTCGTAGTCGCTGTAGAGCGCAAGTTCGGGCAGGTTGGCGCTGGCCCATTCGCGTTCTGCCGCGACCGGACTGCACGCCGCCGCGAGCGTTGCGCCCGGCACATGCCACGCGAGATTACGTGCGTGGCGCTGACCCAGCCGCCCTAATCCAACAATCCCAATGCGCACCGGCGCCTTCATGCCGCCCCCAGCTTAATGATCGGTCCTTCACGCCACGACCGCGTAGCCGCCTCGGCGAGTTCCAACGCCTTCATGCCGTCCGCGACCGTCGTGCGAACCGGCTTGCCTTCCTGGATGGCATCGAAGAAATGGGCGATTTCCAGTGCGTACGCCGCGCGATAACGCTCGAGAAAAAACGCTTCCGGCACATCGTTTGAAACCGCCGTCTTCGAATACGCCGTGACTTCAGTCGGACGCACATTGCCGGCTTGCAGCATGCCTTGGCTGCCGAGCAGTTCGAAGCGCTGGTCGTATCCGTACGCCGCGCGCCGCGCGGTGTTGATCTGGCACAAGCGGCCGCGTTTGGTGCGGATCGTGACAGCCGTCGAATCGATATCGCCCGCTTCTGCAATTGCCGGGTCCGTCAGGCAGCTTCCGGTTGCGTGCAGCGTGTCGGCTTCGTCGTCGAGCATCCAGCGGAAGATATCGAAATCGTGGATCAGCATGTCCTTGAAAATGCCGCCCGAATGCTTGATGTATTCCACCGGCGGCGCGCCCGGATCGCGGCTCGTGATCACCAGCATTTCCGGATCGCCAATCTCACCCGCCTCCACGCGCGCCTTCAATGCGGCAAAGGTCGGATCGAAGCGGCGCTGAAAACCGATCATGCAGACCACGCCGGCTTTCGCGACGGCATCGGCACAAGCGCGTGCACGCTCGAGCGTCAGATCGACCGGCTTTTCGCAGAACACATGCTTCTTTTGCGCCGCCGATTTCAGGATCAGGTCAGCGTGCGTGTCCGTGCTTGAACACACGACAGTCGCGCCTATCGATGCATCGCCGAGTGCGCCTTCCACGTCGGCCACTTGCGCGCCGTGAAGCGCAGCCAATGCGGCTGCGGCTTCCTTGTTGACGTCCACCACGTACTTCAGGCGCACACCCGGCTGCTTCGCCAGGTTCGCCGCGTGGATCTTGCCGATCCGCCCTGCTCCGAACACCGCCACATCAATCGTCATAGCCGCCTGTCTCCCTTGATTCTTCTACGTTCAGTTCAAGCCGGTACGCAAGCGCGATAAACAGCGCCTGGCACAAGCAGATCGTGCTCGTGAGCGAACGGAACGCGAACGCGCTGCCTTCCTTCACGAACAAATGCGCGCTCGCGTGACGCGCGAGCGGCGAAAGCTGGCCATCGGTAATCACTAATGTCTTGGCGCCGTGGTGCTGCGCCGCGCGCACGCAATACTGGGTCTCCTTGCCATACGGCGCGAAGCTGATCGCGACCACCACATCGCCCTTCTTCACGCTGCGGATCTGTTCGCGATACATCCCGCCGAAACCCGACACCAGATGCACACGTTTAGCCGTGTGCTGCAGCGCGTAGACGATATAACTCGCCACCGGAAACGAGCGCCGCACACCGACCACGTAGATGTTCTCGGCGTGTTCCAGCATCTTCACCGCGGCTTCGAACTGGACGTCGTCGAGACCCGCTTCGAGTTCCTCCAGCCCGCTCCGGCTCGCCGCGATAAATTCGCGCGCCACCGATCCGCCTGACAACTTGCCCGGCTTTTCGTCGATCAGTTTGCGGATGCGCTGCTGATAGCTTTGCGCCGAACCGTTCTGGCCCGTGTACGCCTGCTTGAAGATTGCCTGGAGATCGGAGAAGCCCGAGAAGCCGAAGCGCTGCGCGAAGCGCACGACAGCCGAGGGATGCACACCGCACGCGCTGGCGATGTCGCCGGTGCGATCCATCATCACGTTGCTGCGATGTTGTTCGATGTACGTCGCCACGCTTTTAAGCTGGCGCGGCAGCGCGTCGTAGGCCTCGGCGATCCGCTGCATCAGTTCATCGACTGTCGGGATCTCGGCCGTCTCTTGAGGGTCTTGCGTGTCTTCCTGCATGCCGTGCTCGTGGTTTTTCTGTTCGATGCCACCGATTATAGATACCAGAGCGAACAAATGGAATTAATTTTCCAAACTTCGAATAGTTAAACTTCCTATTGCAGAGCGATGAAACTTGTCCTAATCTTGGTCCTGAGCAAGGGGCGTCAAACGGTGAAGCGCCGTATGCAAGACGCCAGATGCTCGTTCAGAACAACAACCGTGATAGGTGGAGACAATGAGACTTTGCAATCGCCGAGGCGCCCTGCGCGCGCTCGCGGCTGCCGCTGCGTTGTGCGGCGCAGCAGCACTGAGCAGCCAGGCAGCGCACGCCGCTCCCGACGCCCACTTCGTTTTGATCAGCCATGCGCCGGATTCGGACTCGTGGTGGAACACGATCAAGAACGCGATCAAGCAGGCGGACGAGGACTTCAATGTCCAGACGGATTACCGCAACCCGCCGAATGGCGATATTGCCGATATGGCGCGGCTGATTGAACAGGCCGCAGCTCGTAACGTTGACGGCGTGATCGTCACCATTGCCGACTTCGACGTACTAAAGGGCTCGATCTCCAAGGTCACCGCGAAGCACATCCCGCTGGTCACGATCAACTCCGGCACCGAGGAGCAAAGCGCGCAGCTCGGCGCGATCATGCACGTCGGCCAGCCTGAATACACGGCCGGTAAAGCGGCGGGCGAAAAGGCGAAAGCGGCGGGCATCAAGTCGTTCCTGTGCGTCAACCACTACGCGACGAATCCCGCTTCGTTCGAGCGTTGCCGGGGTTTCGCCGAAGCGCTTGGCGTCGATTTCAAGTCGTCCACGCTGGACGCAGGCCAGGATCCGACCACGGTGCAGTCCAAGGTGAGCGCGTATTTGCGTAATCACCCGGATACCCAGGCCGTGCTCGCCCTTGGCCCGCTGTCGGCAGATCCGACCATCAAGGCGCTCAAGCAGATGGGCGTCGCCGGCAAGATCTGGTTCGCGACGTTCGACTTCGACAGCGACATCGCAAAAGCGATCCAGGATGGCACGATCCAGTTCGCTATCGACCAGCAACCCTACTTGCAGGGTTATATCCCGGTCGCCGTGCTGGCTATCGTGAAGAAGGATCACACCACCGATCCGGCCAAGATTCGCCAGGCCCTCGAAGCGAATCCGAAGTTCCAGGCGCGGCTTAGCACCTACGGGCTCGCTCCGTCCTACGGGGCGCGCAATATCGGCTCCGGTCCGGGCTTTATCACCAAGGAAAACGTCGACAAGGTACTCAAGTACGCAGGTCAGTACAGATGAACCCGATGGCGGCGCGGTTAGTTTGACCTTAGGC
>NZ_JAQGMM010000322.1 GCF_028292365.1 Caballeronia sp. | reverse complement strand
GTCCGCCCCGATACGTCAATGGCGCAAGCGCCGTCACGCCGCGACCCGTCAGCGTACTGAAACCTTTATGCGGGTTCGAGCCTCGTCTTTACGAGAACCTCGCAACGTTCTGCGAACAAACGCATCCCTGCTTTCAACTGGTCTTCGGCGTCTCGTCCAGTCACGATCCAGCTGTCGCAGTAGTCGCGCGCTTGCACGCCGCTTATCCCCATGTAGACATTACTCTGGTAGTGGACGCGTCGCTCCACGGAGCGAATCACAAGGTCAGCAACCTGATCAACATGGAGCAAAGTGCGCGCAATGAGGTGATCGTCGTGGCCGACAGTGACATTGCAGTCAAGCCGGACTATCTCGTGAACGTCATTGCACCGCTTGAACAAAAGGACGTCGGCATTGTGACGTGCCTTTATCGCGCTCGGAGGGTGGGAAATTTCTGGAGCCGCCTGGGCGCGCTCTTCATTGATGAGTGGTTCGTGCCTTCCGTGTATCTCGCGCACGCAACGGGATCGCAGCGCTTCGGTTTCGGAGCGACGCTCGCGATGCGGCGCGAGACGCTCGATACCATCGGCGGATTGATGGCAGTGAAAAACTGCATCGCCGACGACTACTCCATCGCGCACGGAGTCAGGAAACTGGGGCTGCGTACCTATCTGTCGGAAGTCGTTGTTTCCACCGATGTAACCGAACGCGATTTTCTCTCGCTGTGGCAACGCGAGAAGCGCTGGTTGCGCACTATTCGGTTGGTTCATCCGCTCGGCTTCACGTTTATCCTGATTTCGTTCGCGTCACCATGGCTTCTGGTGAGCTTTATCCTTGGACTCGGTTACGACGAGAGCACCGGAACCAGCGCAGCATCAGTCGCAGATATGCTGCTCGACCTAAGTACGTCGTTCGGCGTGAGCGCGCGCATCTTGCTGCACTGGCGTCGCGCACGCAACTGGCGTGTGTTCCTGCGCGATTTGCCGCTCATTCCCCTGCGGGATTTGCTCCTGTGGGCGGAGTGGACTGTCGCGGCGTTCGGCTCGCATGTGGTCTGGCGCGGCAGCCGGATTCGCATCGACGATGATCGTGCTGGCAAAACCCAGCCGGACGGTCCGGAAGCTTTCGATAGAACTTAGCATATTGACTCAAGGCTATGCATGAAACCGCTGCGACCGGATTGTGCCCATCGCTGGCGATGGCAACTTGCCTCACTAACATGAGTCGCATACGTGGATTGATCATCACCGCGGATGACTTCGGCTTGCATCCGCGCGTGAACGAAGCGGTCGAACGCGCCCATTGTGAAGGCCTGCTGACGTCGGCGAGCCTGATGGTCGGCGCTCGCGCAGCAGCGGATGCCATCGAGCGGGCGCGGCGATTGCCCAGTTTGCGGGTAGGTTTGCATCTTGTGCTGGCGGATGGCTTCGCAACCCTGAATGCGTCCCGGATACCGGATCTGGTGAATCACGCGGGCCGTTTCGGCGACGCTATGGTGCGCGACAGCATCCGGTTCTTCTTTCTGCCACGTGTGCGTTCTCAGCTTGAGCAAGAGATTCGAGCCCAATTCGAAGCATTCGCCGCAACGAGTCTGCCGCTTGATCACGTGAACACGCACAAGCACTTTCATCTTCATCCGACGGTACTTTCGCTCGTACTGAAAGTGGGGCGCGAGTTCGGCATGCGCGCCATGCGACTGCCGCTCGAACCGGACGCACCAAGCGGTCTCAGGCCATGGATCACGCTGGTGAAAGCGAGGCTCGATCATCACGGCATCGTGCATAACGACCACGTCATCGGAATGACGCAAAGCGGCCAGATGGACGAAGCAGCGTGGATAAGAGCGCTGGAACGTTTGCCCAATGGCGTGACCGAGATTTATTCGCATCCGGCGATCGCCGGCGAGGGCGCGGAGCCTGTTACGCAATCCATGACCGGTTATCGTCCCGCTGATGAACTCGCTGCGCTGGTCTCACCGCGCGTAGCTGCGGCGATGCATGCCACGGGCGCGGTGCGTGGCGGATTCGCCGATATTTTTTCTGATGCGTTTCGCTGCGCGCGGCGCATGGAGAATAGGATAGGAACTGACTAGTAAGGCTTGACTAAGAGCTGACGCTTGCGTCGCCGGAACGCACAATGCCTCGGGATGTTCCTGTTGATTCTGCGATTTGCCATGCGATCAGACCAGGTAAAAAAACGATCAGATCGCGGATGCGGCGCGAGCCGGCGAGGGCGAGACTCGTCGCCGGGTCAAGTCCTAACGCACCTCCGATAAGCACAAACCCTCCCTCCTGAACGCCAAGCGCGCCCGGCACGAAAAACGCGGCGCTGCTCACCGCCTGGATCAGCAGTTCCAGCACGATCGCTTTCTGGAATGCCACCGTGACACCGAGAAAATACAAGGCCAGCCATAACTCAAGGGCGGTCAGCAGGCACTGAGCAGGTTGCCAGAAGAAAACATATCGGAGAATGACACCGCGACGGCGCCAGATGAGTTTGATCGATTGATCGATGCGACCCGACTGTCCCACGAGTGCCGCAAGCTGACCACCACATATACTGTTTATCAGCCGCGCCATGCGCTCGAAAGGACTAGCGTGCTGGACCAACGCGAACAGAATAAGAAAGGGTGCGAGGACGGCCGCACCAAGCCCAAGTTCGGCTGCAAGGCGCAGCAAGTTTGAGCTCGACTGTGCGACCAGATAACCAATGCCGGCCAACGTAAACACGAGTTGGCTGATGACCGTCAACTGCATATCGACAATAATGCTCGCCGCCGCCGTCGAGGGCCGCAAGCCACTGCGTGTCATCAATCGGAACGACACCACCTCGCCGCCAATACGCGCTACCGGCAGCATGCTGTTGACGGACTCGCGGATCCATACAAGATGCAACATCTTGCCAAGCGACGGCCGGTTGGCGCCGCGAACAAGCGTTTGCCAGTCGCGCGAATTCGCGATCATGGGCAGCGCATGCGCGATCGCGGCGATGCTCAAACCCCACCCCGCCGTGCGCATGAGCGCAATCACAGCGCCAGGGTTTTCATGGACGACCAGCCAGCCGGCTGTTATCAATCCGGCCAGCGCTGCAGCGCCCCCTAGATAGCGCTTCACATTGGCTCCATCGACATCATGATTTTTGCCACCCGTTCATTTCTCGACGACAGGAATAAGCAAGCCGTCCCGTCCCACCGTGAAGTTAAAGCCGCGCCACACCACGCGCGAGGAGAAGAAGCTCAGCAAGTAGACCGCGAACAACACGAGATCCCAGATCGGGACCAGCGCGACGCCTGCGAACGGTTGCTTTAGCGCTTTATTCATCTGCACTTTCAGTGCGAACCGCGCGACGATCGCCGCGCCCACCGTGGTCCACGCCCAGGTCGCACCGCCCGATACCACTACGCTCAGCAATGCAAACGCCAGCGGATGCGTCAGTACGGAGCCGAGATGGCCAGCAGGGTCGACGGTGCGAATCGTCCGGCTCCATCGCAACTCGTGTGCAACGAATTCCGCTGCACTTTTTTCCACGCACGCATGTGTCACAGCGAATGCGGGCACAACGACTTTTTCGCCCGCCAGACGTACCGCCTCGCCAATGGCGTGATCCTCCGCTAAATGATGCACGAACTGAGAAAATCCACCGATTTTCTCCAATGTCGTGCGGCGCATGGCTAGCGTCTGGCCGAAGCAAGGGCGCGCCATGCCTAACGCAAGACCGAGGACTACGCTGGGCAAAAACTGATAGTTGCTGGCATCGGCGGAAAGGCTGCCCCAGAACCCCGAGTCCGGTTGTCCTCGATACAGACATGTCACGAGGCCAACACCGGGCTGATGCAATTCACCGATCACGCGCCGCAGGTAGTCGGGCTCAACTGCCACGTCACTGTCGGCGAAAACGAGAATATCGTGACGCGCCTCGGGGAGCATGTTGAGGATATTGCTCATCTTCCGGTTCGGCCCATACAAGCGCGCGTCCGAAACCACAGTGATATCGGCATTGGGAAAGAGCGTGCGCACGCGGCGAACCACGTCGAGAGCGACATCTCGTGAGTCGTGCACGCCGAATAGAAACTGAATGGGACCGGGGTAATCCTGCTGACAGAACGAGATCAGATTCTGCATCAACGCGAGTTCGGCGCCATGCAACGGCTTCACTATGGTTACCGCCGGGAACACCGCCGTTTCAACGACAGGACGCGCGAAGAAGCGCCGCACAAGCAACGTTGCTACCACCGTGTAGCCAATACCGAACGCCACGCATGAGGCGGAGATCCAGATCGCGGGACTTTGCACCCAATGCGCGAAGTCACCCGGCAAGAGAAACGCGAGCAATGCTGTGGACGAGAGAAGCGTGACCACGCAGGCGATCCAGATTTGATATTTCATCGCGTCAGAAATGGCCTTGCGCTGCTTTGATCCACGCGCTTGCTCATGCCTTATGCGCTCTCAGGAAGCTGAAAAACTCGACACCTTCGCGCAAGCGCCGATGCATCATTTCCCAACTCATCAGCATTTCCCGCACGATTTCCCAGATCTTCGCGGGCCTGAAGTAGAAGCGCTTATAAAATTCTTCGACGCTGTGATAGATCTCTTCGCTCGACAGGTGAGGATAGCTAATCGCTGCAAGCTGAACGCCCGTTGAACTGACGAGGTTGATCACCTTGTTTTCCTTCATCCACCCGTTTTCTATCGCTTGCTTGTATAGCGTTGTCCCCGGATAGGGTGCGGCGAGCGAGACTTGAATGGTGTGCGGATTAATCTCCTTCGCATATTCGATGGTCTTTTCGATCGTTTCGTGCGTTTCGCCCGGCAGTCCCAGAATGAACGTGCCGTGGATCTTGATGTTGAGCTTGCGGCAATCCTCGCTGAATCGGCGCGCGATATCGGTTCGAAGGCCTTTTTTGATGTTCAGGAGAATCTGGTCGTCGCCGGATTCATAGCCGACCAACAGCAGCCGCAAACCATTCTCCTTCATGACCTTAAGCGTTGCGTATGGCACGTTCGCTTTGGCGTTGCAGGACCATGTCACACCCAGCTTTCCCATGCCGCGAGCAATCTCCTCGGCTCTCGGCTTGAAGTCGGTGAAGGTATCGTCGTCGAACATGATCTCCTTCACCTCGGGCATGTTGTCTCTGATCCACTTTACTTCCGCGATCACATTGTCGACCGAACGCGTGCGGTAGCGATGGCCGCCAACGGTCTGCGGCCAGAGGCAGAACGTGCACTTCGATCGGCAACCACGTCCGGTGTAGATCGATACATACGGATGCTTGAGGTAGCCGCTGAAATAGTTTTCGATCTTTAGATCGCGCTTGTAGACCGGCGCGACGAAAGGCAGCTCGTCCATGTTTTCGAGGATGGGCCGTGCGTCGTTGTGCATGATTCCGCCATCGGGCAGGCGGTAGCTGAGGCCAAGAATGGATTCGAACGGCAAGCCTTGCGCAATGTCCCGGCAGGTGAAGTCGAACTCTTCTCGGCACACGAAGTCGATCGCCTTGCTGGCCCCGAGCGAACCGTGCGGGTCGACGGCGACCTTTGCGCCGACCATCCCGACAAGAATCGTAGGCATACGTTGTTTCAGATGTTCGGCGAACAGGGCGTCGGTCGGGAACGAGGGTGTGCTCGTATGAATGATGACGAGCTCGTATTGTTCCGCGATGTCGAGCGACGCCTCCACGGATAGGCCATCCGCAGGAGCGTCCAGCACGCGGCTATCTTCGATCAAGGCGGCAGGCTGGGCGAGCCAAGTGGGATACCAGAATGATCGGATTTCGCGCTTTGTCTGATAACGCGAACCTGCTCCGCCGTCAAAGCCGTCGAATGAAGGTGCTTGAAGGAAAAGCGTTTTCATAAATACTCCGGGAGTTTGCCGCCGCAAGGCTGGCTCGTATCGCCCACACCCGGTTGCGCGATGACCTTGGATTTTGGGTGACCTGGTTTCGCACGACACAACTGTTTGCAAGCGTGGTTGCATGCCGGAGGTCAGCATACTTGAACTATCTCGCCGATAACTTAGAGGCATATTACGGTCCGCATCCAAACCGAAAGCCAAGCGTCGAGCCGCTGTCATGTTGGCGTGAAAACGATGCTCCGCGGATCAGGTCGACCGTGCTACTGCCCGGGAGCGGCGGCTCGTATTGAGTTCCTGAGAAGATGCTCACTGACTCTTAGTTCAGCCGCTCATCGGCCTCATCGGCGTACGGACATTTATTAGGGCCTAATTATCACGTTCATTCGAGCAAGGTCAACGAGCGCTTAACGGGCTTCCGCCGCGAGCAGGTTTAAGCGCGGCTAGTGAATTCCAAAAGTCGCGAAGCACTTAGTGACGATCGCAGTCGCTGCATGGGTATGCAGGAAGAGTGTGCGCCACAGATCCGGTCTTGACGCTCCGCGGCTTGGCTACCGTTGTGAGAGACTGCTCGGCTTTAAGTGCTCGTGCTGCTCGGGACATCGCCGGCACACTGATATTCGCGGCTATGCTGCAGGTTCCTGACATTTTCCCTGATGAGTAATCAAGGCGTTGGGCATTTTTGCGAAGCGACGTTATTCCGGCATCTTCGTGGTGACGGTTGTAGCCACGCGAAAATCGACCGTTCAAATCAGTTAAACGTACGTTGCTTTCGGGTCCGCGAAGCGGCGTTCAGATCCATCCGACACAGGTCGCTCGCAATCTACAAACCTTCGGTCAGCAATTCTCCCTTTGGGGCTGAAGGAGTCCACAACCATGTTGAATGTGAACGGCTATTCTAAACGTCGATTCTCGACTCGTCGGTTTCCTGGATTTTGCCGATGAAGCGTTCGAATGCCGCAGACAGATGCT
>NZ_JAQGMM010000272.1 GCF_028292365.1 Caballeronia sp. | reverse complement strand
TCCCGCAGCACGCGATATTCCGCCCACGGCCAGTACAAGGATTTCTTCAAATGCTTGAGCGGATAAGTCCGCTTGAACCACGGATCAAGCATGCCATGCGGGAAGACGTAGTAAGGCACATCCAGCTCACGCAGCGCCTTCCACGCACCGTAGCCATGGTATTGCCACAGCCCGTTGATGATCACGGCGTCGAACTGCGTAGCGTGGGCTTTGAGCCAGGGCACGAGATGCGGCGTCAGGCCATAGTTGCCACGCGCCGGCCCGAGCGCATGCACGGTCAGTGGAAATGCGGCGAGCCAGGGCGCGGTGGGATCGTCGAGCGTGGCGACCTCGACCTCATGACCCAGCGACGTCATGTCCACGCCGCTTTGCCGGACGCCTTCCGTGGGACCGCCCGCCCGCGGGTCAATAGTCGATAACAGATGCAGGATCTTCATGGAGAGGCGCCGCTTGGGTGATTGTTCGGTGGATCGATATGAATCGTCAGCCGGCCACCCGGGCCGGCTTGATCTTCACGCCGACGTAAATCGCGACATCGTGCCCGTGGGATCCCGGCCCTCGTTCAACGCGGGCGCATGGGCGGACACGGGCGTCGGCATCGCAACGGGAGTAACGACTGTGGCAGGCGACGGAGCGGGCGTTCCAGGCCTGCGTTTCTTCGGTAGTCCTTGCTGCGCGCGCCGCTGAGCGTCGCGCTCCTGCATGGCATGCGAGAGGCGCGTATAAGTCGCGACCAGCAGGCCGAGTGCAACGCCGAACACGAGACCGGAGTAACGCGGACCGAGCGGATTACCTCCGATCGACATCGCGGGCAAGCCCGCGAGCAGCAGCAGCGAACGTCCCAATACGGGCAGGTATAACAGGTCCGGCGCACGCCGGCGCCACACGCGATACGCGATCCCGCCAAGGCCCAGTGCAAGCAGTATCGAAAGCGGCATCCAGAGACCGAACAGCAAACCGCCCGCGAACAACTGGTACACCCAGAAATTGTGGCCCGCGGTAAATTCCTGGATTGCGTAGAAGTCCTTCTTGGAGATTTGTCCGGCGAGATCGGGCAGATAGTCGGGCGAATAGTGATAGGTCGCGCCATACCCCTTGCCGGCGATCAGCGATAACGACGAGGACGTGACCTGGTCGTACTGATCCTTCATCTCCGCGAGACGCGTGATGGTGGTCGGGTCCATGCCCGAAGTCGCTTCCTTCGAAGCGTAGATGCGTTGTGCCCAGTGTTCGGCGACTTCGGGGAAAAAAGACGCCGCGCCGGCCGCCATCGCGACGATCAGCAGTCCGGTCAAGGTCGCGCGCAGGCTGGCCTTGGCCAAGTGCCGCGCCGACGGCGCCGACAGCCAGGTAGCGAACATGAACAGCAGGACGCTGCCCACCAGCAGGCTTCGGGTCACGCTCAGGAGTTCGATCAGGATCGTGCCGAGGAACAGGGCGAGGTTGATCTTGGTGAAGCGTTTGGCGATCACGAACTGATGCAGGAGGACGCCCTGCAAGCCGAGGAAGGTAGACGAGATGATCCGGTAGCGCACGTCGTCGAGCGGGCCGCCGCTGGTCGCTATGCCGAAGGCAAAGGTGAAGACGAGCGAGAGGGCCATCGACCAGAACAGCGCCTTCTCGAACTGCTCAAGCCGGTCGCCTTGCCACGGCCGGCAAGCGGCGACATAGCCGAGCAGGAACAGCCCGAAGGGCAGCAGGGTGCGCAGATAGTTGCCGAAGTCATTGCCTTGCACGAGCTGGGCTACGATGCTGCCAGCCACGGTCATGATGGTTCCGGCCGTAATGATCGAACGCAAGCGCGAGCGCCGCGTGAAGCTGGGCGCGATCAGCCACAGGATCAGTCCGGCGCCGAGCACTGGCACGGTGATCAGGATCTGCAGCGCGTGGTTGCCGTCATCCAGTCCCGCCTTGTAATCGAGCGCGAGAGGGCATATCAGCAGCCAGATCCATAGGGTCGTGAATTTATTGCGCATGGCTTGTCTCTTTTCAACTCTCGGTTTTGAGGCTTCGCTGCGGACATTTCAACGTTCGGCGGCGCGTGGCACCTGGCTCGGGATGCAGGCGATGCCTGCATGATCGTTCTCCTGAGCATGCCTCTCTGAAATCAGTTTTTCCGTTGCATGGATCGCATAACGTGTTCGGTACCTGTTTTCAGCACCCGTTTTCAGCACCCGTTTTCAGGGCCAGTCGGCCCACGCTGGCTGTACGCGACCCGCGTGAATCGTTCTCAGCACTCGCCACAAAGCAGGCCAGACACGCCGTCTGTATTCAATGGCCAGCGCTTTTCCCCGAGGCGGCTGGCTGGTTGTTCGGAATATATCAGTGGCCGAAACGGCTGCATCCGGGGGAGGCGGTAAAGCGCTAGTCTTCGTCTTTAATCGACGGGCTGCTGCGTGTGCGCCGGCGCACGCAAGGCGCGGCGGAGCGCCTGTTTGCAGTCGATTGCACCCGGTTCCGGGCGCCGGAGCGCTGCCGCAGCGTGATGCCGGGCGATCCCCACGAGGCGTCGCTTGCGTGCGACAAACCGCTGTGCATGTCCGTGAACGGCGCGATGTTGGCGGATGAAACCGGAGTGCTCAGACGAAGATTCAGGAACTGCCATTCCGGATGCGGTCGGATGCATCCGGGTGGAGGATTTTCGCCTGAAGAATCAGGAATAAATACCGAAGGACAGGTCGGAAACGCGGAGCACTCGCGCCGCCGCAAAGGGGAACACCATGGGCTTGTTCGGCACGCCACGGACACAACAAACATCGAACCGGACGATCGAGCTCGACTTCGTGCGGGGCATTGCGATCATCGCCGTAATGGGCTTTCACTTTCACTCGGTCAAGACCGGTTATTCGTTTGTTAGCTGGATCGAATATCCACTGAAAAATTTTGGCCGCGAGGGTGTCAACCTGTTCTTTACGCTGAGCGGTTTTCTCGTGGGCGGGCTGCTGCTGAAGCAATATTCGGAAGCAGGACGTATCGATGCAAGGCGCTTCATCATCCGGCGTATCTTCAAGATCTGGCCCGCGTATTACGTGCTGATCCTGTTCCACGTGTTCGCCGGGCGCCATCCCACCGACACCTTCCTCGTCCAGAACCTGACTCACTTGCAAAACTACCTGGGCACGTCGATCAGTCAGACCTGGAGCCTGGCGGTCGAGGAACATTTCTACCTGTTCC
>NZ_JAQGMM010000267.1 GCF_028292365.1 Caballeronia sp. | reverse complement strand
GGTGGCATCGCGTTACGCGCAGCTCGTCACCGATAAAAAACTCCGCAAGCACGTGTTCGGCCGGATCGTGGCGGAATGGGAACGGACGTCGAACGTGTTGTCGGAGATCACGGGGAACAACGAGCGGCTGGCGAACAATCCGCTGCTCGCACGGTCGATTAAAAACCGCTTTCCGTATCTCGATCCGCTGAATCACTTGCAAGTGGAGTTGCTGAAACGCCATCGAGCGGGGGATGACAACGTGCGGCTCGGACGCGGGATTCATTTGACGATCAACGGGATTGCGGCGGGATTGCGTAATACGGGGTGATCTAGCGGAAGCAATGTGATTGCTTCATCGAAGAAGCCGGCTCGTGTAATTCACAGCCGGCTTTTTTCATTTCGCCGCCGCAAGGTCAATCATCGGTTCATGGTGCATTTGATGGACTGCGTGCTCCCGCGGCAAGGGACGCGTCGAGTGATCGCCGCGCCGTTATGGGCAAGTTATCAAATCCCGGCGGCAATCAATTGCGGCCGCGCGGGACCCGGCCGTGTGGGCAGTTCGCTGAACGCGTCTTACCCATCGCTACAGGTTCCGTCAGTATTTTCTTGCCAGCCACGACGCTACAATGGGCGCCCTCTTGTACCGGTACAAGTTGCGCGGTTATTCTGGTATCTAAACTACCCGAGCCGCTGTCTGACTTTCCAAAGTGCGTATTGAGCCTCATGCCCTTGTCACCCACCATCGCCGCCCCCGCAGCTATCAAAACCGACGCCACGCCCCCACTCGACGCCACGCCGGCCCGCGCGCTTGGCGACTTTATCCGCGCGCATCGGGAACGGCTGTCGCCGATGGCCGTCGGCCTGCCGCCCGGCCCGCGCCGCCGCACGCCCGGCTTGCGACGCGAAGAGGTGGCCCAGTTGTGCGGTGTCAGTCCGACCTGGTACACCTGGATCGAACAAGGACGGCCCGTATCCGCTTCCGCCGACGCGCTTGCGCGCATCGCCATGGCGTTGCAGTTATCACGGGCCGAACGAGCCTATCTCTTTGAACTGGCCGCCCAGCGCGACCCCGCCGAACCCGATCCGGCAGCGCAGGACGCGCCGGCAGCGCTGCTGAAATCGGTGGAACTGATCGATGCGCCCGCCTACGTCCTCGACCGGCAGTGGAACGCGTTGCGCTGGAACGCACAGGCGGCAGCGTTGTTCACCGGCTGGCTGGACGGCGTTCAGGACCGTAATCTGCTTAGCTTCACGTTTACCGCGCCCGGGGCGCAAAGCTTGATCGTAGATTGGGAGACGCGCGCGCGAAGACTGGTCGCGGAATTCCGGGCGGATTCAATCCGCCATCTGAACGATGCGCCCACGCGAGCGCTGATCGATTCGCTCAGTGCCGCCAGCGATGCGTTCGCACGTTTTTGGGCGTCGCAGGACGTGGGAGAACGGGAAGGCGGCACGCGGGAATTCAATCATCCAACCCGCGGCCGGCTGGTGTTCGACCAGATTACGTTCAAGCCGGCGCATCGGGAGGATTTGAAGCTGGTGATGCTGGTGGGTTCGGACGCGGCAGAACGCAGCCGGGAATAGCTGGGCGAGGCGTGTCAACGCGCTCCGTCAAGCACGGCGACCATCGCCGAGCGCTCCTGAACAGGCGCAAGACACGCGAATCCGGGCTTTCGGCATGCTTCTGTGCACCTGATAGCCGAAAAAAATGCCCGACCTATTTGGTCGGGCAAAGCCGCATCTCCCCGGCAGGGCCGGCGGAGAACGGGGACACATGGTGAGCTTTGCGCAACGCGTCGATTGTTTCGCGCGCAGCGGGGGCTCGTATCCGTTGGTACGCAGGTAAAAGCGAAACGGATGCATCCGGATGCAAAAAAACCAACGCGGTTCGTATTGATTATTTCTATAAGATCAATCGCGCCGTCTACCCGACCGGTCCCATGACACCAACACTTCCCCACGACCCGACCCCCGACACCCTCGTGCAATTGCTCGATCGTGTCGCCACCGAAGATGCCGCCGCGTTGCGCGCGCTCTACGATTTAACTTCCTCGAAACTGTTTGGCCTCGCGCTTCGTATATTGGTGAAGCGTGAGTGGGCCGAAGAGGTTTTGCAGGACGCGTTCGTCAATATCTGGCGATACGCGGGCGATTACAAAGCCGGCCTCTCCGCGCCGATGACCTGGATGGCGGCGATCGTCCGCAACCGGGCCCTCGATTATTTGCGGCGGCAAAAGGCCAACGGGGCAAGCGCCGAAACAGAATGGAGCGACGCGTTGGACGATACCTTGCCGACCAATGAGGCAGATCCCTCCGAGCAGATGTTGATGAGCCAGGAAGCGCGGCAACTCGCCATCTGCATGGAGCGGCTCGAAGCCAACCAGCGACAGGCCGTGGCGCTGGCCTACCTGCGTGATCAGAGCCACAGCGAAGTGGCCGATGTCCTGAAAGTACCGCTTGGCACAGTGAAGTCTTGGATTCGGCGCGGCCTCGAAAAACTTAAAACGTGCCTGGGAGGTCTGTGATGGATCTGCACCGATACGCAGGCCTGGTAGACCAACTTGCTGCCGAGTACACGCTCGGCGTGCTGCGCGGGGGATCGCGCAGACGGTTTGAAACCATTTCGCAGCGCGATCCGGCGATTCGCCTGGCCGTGGAAACCTGGCGTTTGCGATTGGCGGCAATGACCGAGCTCGGAGCCGCCGTTGCACCGCCACCGGAGATCTGGCCGGCTATCGAGCGGCGCTTGAACCTGGTGAACGCCCGGCGCGATGCGGCTGCGGCCCGGCCGGTTCCGCCGGTTGCTGCTCCGGCTACGAAACCCGGCTGGTTCGAGAACCTGTCGTTCTGGCGTGGCTGGTCGATCGCCGCTACAGCCATTGCAGCGATTGCGCTGGTCGTGTCCATTCGCGAACTGTCTACTGTGGCGCCCGTGCCAGCCCCCGTGCCCGCGCCGCAAGTCGCGCAGGAACCGCGGATTGGTTATGTCGCTACGCTTGCCGATGACAAATCGAACGCGAGGATGCTCGTGACTTGGGACGACCGGACTTCCGAAGTCACCGTTCGGCGTTTGAGCGGGTCGTCGGATCCCTCCGATAAATCCATGCAGCTCTGGGGCCTGCCCAAGGAAGGGCACCCGGTTTCGCTCGGCGTGCTGCCAGTCGGGGGAACCGCGCGGTTCAAAGCGGCTTCTGTGAATGCGTATCCGATGTTGGCAGTGTCCGTGGAGCCTGTCGGCGGATCGCCGAATCCGAATGGGCCGACGGGTCCGGTCGTCTATACGGGTAAGGTGATTCCAGCAGCGTGACGGTTATCGTTTGATCAAGGGGCGTCGCGAGGCGCTCCTTTTTTTGCGCCTGGCATACGCGTGTTGGACGGCCCGCATCCCTCCGTTCGATGGTTCCCGGTTCTCATTGCCTGTAAAATCGCCAGTTCCGCGGGTTTCTATCCGGATTGCGCTACGCCCGGCCGCCTGCCATCGATTTTCCGCCCTCTTACGAACATCACTATGACGTCCCAACTGCACAAAAAAGGCGAAGCCTGGTCGGCTCGCTTCAACGAACCAATGTCCGATCTGGTCAAGCGCTACACGTCATCGGTGTTCTTCGACAAACGCCTCGCGCTCGTCGATATCGAGGGATCGCTGGCCCATGCCGCCATGCTGGCCGCGCAAAAGATCATCGCCGATGCGGATTTCCAGGCCATCCAGAAAGGGTTGACGCAGATCCGTGGCGAAATCGAACGCGGCGAATTCGAGTGGAAACTCGATCTGGAAGACGTGCACCTGAACATTGAAGCACGTCTGACGGCGCTGATTGGCGATGCCGGCAAACGCCTGCACACCGGCCGCTCGCGCAACGACCAGGTCGCGACCGATATCCGTCTTTGGCTGCGTGGCGAGATTGACCGGATTGGTGAATTGCTGGTCGCGCTGCGCCGCGCGCTGATCGATATTGCCGAGCAAAACGCCGAAACAATCATGCCCGGTTTCACCCATCTGCAAGTTGCGCAGCCTGTGACGTTCGGCCATCACTTGCTGGCTTACGTCGAAATGTTCAGCCGCGACAGCGAGCGTCTGCTCGATTGCCGCAAGCGCGTGAACCGCCTGCCGCTTGGCGCAGCGGCGCTCGCCGGCACGAGTTACCCGATCGATCGCCATGCCGTTGCGAAGACGCTCGGCTTCGATGGCATCTGCGCGAACTCGCTCGACGCCGTGTCGGATCGCGATTTCGCCATCGAATTCACCGCGGCTGCTGCGTTGATCATGACGCACGTGTCGCGCTTCTCCGAAGAACTCGTGCTGTGGATGAGCCCGCGGGTTGGGTTCATCGACCTGGCTGACCGCTTCTGCACCGGCTCGTCGATCATGCCGCAGAAGAAGAACCCCGACGTGCCCGAACTGGCGCGTGGCAAGACGGGGCGCGTGAATGGGCATCTGATTGCTTTGCTGACGCTGATGAAGGGCCAGCCGCTTGCGTACAACAAGGACAATCAGGAAGACAAGGAACCGCTGTTCGATACCGTCGATACCGTCTCGGACACCCTGCGCATCTTCGCCGAAATGGCAGCGGGCATCACGGTCAAGCCGGACGCCATGCGCGCCGCCGCGCTGCAGGGTTTCTCGACGGCAACCGATCTCGCGGACTATCTGGTGAAACGTGGCCTGCCGTTCCGCGACGCACACGAAGCGGTGGCGCTGGCCGTGCGGATCTGCGTGGACCGCGGCTGCGATCTGGCCGATCTGACGCTGGATGAAATGCGTGCGGAATTGCCGAACGTGGCGCGTTTGATTGGCGAGGATGTGTTCGAGTACCTCACGCTTGAGGGCTCGGTTGCCAGCCGGAATCACGCCGGTGGAACCGCGCCGGAGCAGGTTCGGGCGGCGGCGAAGGCGGCTCGGGCAGCGTTGGGTAATTAAGGCAGCCAGCGGCGCGCATTGCGGGACCGATCGTAGCTTATTTGGCTACGATCGGTCCCGATGTAGCTACAGTCGCGCGTAACAAGTGCACAGCATGCAATTACCTCCGTTGTTTCCGACCCGCCCATGATCATCCGTCCCAAACTCAACTGGTTCCGCATGCTGTTCGTCTGGCGCGGTTCCGTGCTGCCGCAGCTACTACCACGTCTCGCATTGATCTTCGTGCTGTCCGTCGCGGCGATCGTGATGCACGACCACGTGCGCAATTACCCCGTCGGGCTCGGCACGCCACCGTTCGCGCTGGTGGGTATCGCGCTCGCCGTGTTCCTCGGTTTTCGCAATAGCGCGAGTTATGAGCGCTGGTGGGAGGGCCGCAAGCTGTGGGGTTCGTTGTTGATCCACGGCCGCTCGATTGCGCGGCAAGCGCTTACGCTGCCGCGCGGCGTAAAAATTGAAGACACGCGTGAGTTCATCGCGGCAATTGGTGCACTCGGTCACGCGCTGCGTCACGAAATGCGCCGCACCGATCCCCTCCCCGATCTCGCCACGCGCCTTCCGCCGGCGCTTTATCAACGCGTCGTTCAAGCGCAATGCCGGTCGTCCTTGATCCTGCGATGGCTCGGTGAATGGTCGAGCACGCGCGCTCGCGAAGGTGCACTCGACGGCTACGGTGTGCTCGCCTTCGAGCAAAACCTGAACGAGCTGTCTGGCGTGATCGGTGGCTGCGAACGGCTGGCGTCGACGCCCCTGCCGTTTTCGTATTCGGTGATGATCCACCGGACCGTGTATCTGTTCTGCGTGATGCTGCCGTTTGGGCTTGTCGATGGAGCAGGTCTACTCACACCCTTGTTCGCGCTGCTGGTCGCATACGCGTTCATGTCGCTGGAAGCGATTGCTGCGCAGATCGAAGATCCGTTCGGCCTGGAGGAAAACGACCTGGCGTTGACCGCGCTCTGCGACTCGCTGGAAACCGCGCTCCACGATATGGCTGCTGACCCGGCGTTCCCGCGGCCACCGAAGGCCTTGCCGGAGCCGGGCGTCGCAGCGCGCCGGTTTATCGTTACCTAAGAAGCGGGTGCACCAATGACTAAGGCCCGCATTACGCGGGCCTTAGTCATTCCAGCATTCCTACACCGTCAAATCATTTTTCGAGCGCCACGCAATCGACGAAATACTCAATACGCCCGTTGATCATTTCCCCAACCAACCCGTGGATATCCGTGTGGAAGCCTGGGAAGCGCTCGTTGAATTCACGCGCAAAACGCAAATAATCGACGATCGTCTTGTTGAACCGCTCGCCAGGAATCAGCAACGGAATTCCCGGCGGATACGGCGTCAACAGAATACTGGTCACACGCCCTTCGAGTTCATCGATAGGCACACGATCGATCTCCCGATGCACCAGCTTCGCATACGCTTCGGACGGCTTCATGGCCGGTTCCATGCTCGACAGATACATTTCAGTGGTCAATCGAGCAATATTATTAGCCCGATAAACGCTGTGAATCTGCGCGCAAAGATCCCGTAATCCCATGCGCTCATATGAAGGATGCTGCGCGATGAAATCAGGCAATACACGCCACAACGGCTGGTTGTTATCGTAATCGTCCTTGAACTGCTGCAACTCGGTGACCATCGAATTCCAGCGGCCCTTCGTAATGCCGATCGTGAACATGATGAAGAACGAATAGAGCCCGGTCTTCTCAACAATAATCCCGTGCTCCGCCAGATATTTCGTCACGATTGCAGCCGGGATTCCGGTCTCACCGAACTCGCCGTCCACGTCGAGTCCGGGCGTAATGATGGTCGCCTTGATCGGATCGAGCATGTTGAAGCCTTCGGCAAGCGGGCCGAATCCATGCCAGCGATCGTTCGGCTTCAACACCCACTCCTCACGATCGCCAATGCCCTCTTCCGCCAGCGCTTCCGGTCCCCACACCTTGAAGAACCACTCGTCGGCGTATTCGTCATCGACCTTGCGCATGGCGCGGCGGAAATCAAGCGCTTCCGCAATCGATTCCTCCACCAGCGCCGTGCCACCCGGCGGCTCCATCATGGCCGCAGCGACGTCGCAGGACGCGATGATCGCGTATTGCGGGCTCGTCGACGTATGCATCAGGTACGCCTCGTTGAAGCGATGCTTGTCGAATGTGCTGTTCTCGGAGTCCTGAACGACGATCTGCGATGCCTGCGAAATCCCCGCCAGCAGCTTGTGCGTGGAGTGCGTGGCGAACACCAGCGCGCCCGTACGCGGACGCCCCGCGCCAATGGCGTGCATGTCCTGGTAAAACTCGTGGAACTCGGCGTGCGGCAACCAGGCTTCGTCGAAGTGAAGCGTGTCGAGCATGTCGCCAAGCAGGTCCTTGATCATCTCGACGTTGTAGACAATGCCGTCATACGTGCTTTGCGTGATCGTCAAAATACGCGGCTTCACGTTCGGATTTTTAGCGAGCGCCTCGCGCGCAAACGGATTCGCTTCAATCTTCTTGCGGATGTTTTCCGGCTTGAACTCGTCGCGCGGAATGGGGCCGATCAAACCGAAATGATTGCGGGTAGGCGTCAGGAATACGGGAATGGACCCGGTCATAGTGATCGCATGCAGGATCGACTTGTGGCAATTACGGTCGACCAGAACGATATCGCCAGGTGCAACGGTCGCGTGCCAGACAATCTTGTTCGACGTCGACGTGCCGTTGGTCACGAAGAACAAATGGTCCGCGCTGAAAATGCGCGCCGCGTTGCGCTCGGACGCCGCGATCGGCCCGGTGTGATCAAGCAATTGCCCGAGTTCATCGACGGCATTGCACACGTCCGCCCGCAACATGTTCTCGCCGAAGAACTGGTGGAACATCTGCCCGAGCGGATTCTTCAGGAACGCCACGCCGCCCGAATGCCCCGGACAATGCCACGAGTACGAACCCTCTTCCGCGTACTGCACGAGTTCCTTGAAGAACGGCGGCGCCAGCGCGTCGAGGTAGACCTTCGCCTCACGAATAATGTGGCGCGCCACGAACTCCGGCGTGTCCTCGAACATGTGAATGAAGCCGTGCAACTCGCGCAGGATGTCGTTGGGCAAGTGCCGCGACGTGCGCGTTTCGCCGTACAGAAAAATCGGGATATCCGCATTGCGTCGTCGGACTGCCTGCACGAACGCGCGCAACGCGACGATCGCAGAGGCCAGCTCCGGCGTATCGCCTTCGGCCACCACGACGTTATCCACGTACGGCAACAATTCGTCGTCATCGATCGACAATATGAAACACGACGCGCGGCTCGATTGCTGCGCAAACGACGTCAAATCGCCGTAACTCGTCAGCCCGAGCACCTCGACGCCTTCACCCTGGATCGCCTCGGCGAGCGCGCGGATGCCGGAACCCGAGATATTCTCGGAGCGAAAATCTTCGTCGATGATGACGACGGGAAAACGGAACTTCATGCGGCGAATCTCCAAATGGAACGACCGCTGACCGAGTTGTGCATGCTCGAGTCCAGCGGTCTTTCAAAAGCGTTGCAATGACGTTTCTAACGGTCAAGAAACGTCAGGTTTTCGGCAGCGTTACGCCGATTTGCCCTTGATACTTGCCCCCACGATCGGCGTATGAGGTCTCGCAGATCTCATCGCTTTCAAAGAAGAGAACCTGCGCCACGCCTTCGTTCGCGTAGATTTTGGCAGGCAAAGGTGTCGTATTCGAGAATTCGAGCGTCACATACCCTTCCCATTCGGGCTCGAACGGCGTCACATTCACAATAATCCCGCAGCGCGCGTACGTGGATTTGCCGAGACAAACCGTCAGGCACGAGCGCGGAATCCGGAAATATTCGACCGTCCGCGCAAGCGCGAAAGAGTTGGGCGGGATGATGCAGACGTCGCCCTTGAAGTCGACGAACGATTTTTCGTCGAAATTCTTCGGATCGACGATGGTGGAGTTGATATTGGTGAAGATCTTGAATTCGTCGGCCACGCGAATGTCGTAGCCGTAGCTCGACGTGCCGTAGCTCACGATCTTCCTGCCGTCTTCGGACACCCGCACCTGATCGCGCACGAACGGCTCGATCATGTTGTGCGCTTCGGCCATGCGCCGGATCCACTTGTCGGACTTGATGCTCATAGGGAACGCTACTCAACGAAAGAGGCGGCTCGACAGAGGCCGCCGTGCTTGAAACAGGGCATGGCCGGAGGCTTGGAATCCGTGCAGAAGCACTCCGAAGCCAGCCGGACCAGACGGGAAGCGCGTATTTTACTTGATGTGATGGCTGCGCGACGCGCGCTAGGCCGACAGGCCGGGTCGAGCGTTGTAAACGTCTGATCAGGAGACTAAAAACCGATCCGATTTCATTGCCGGATCACGCCGCAAGCGAGTGCGGGACCCGCGCCGTGCGGCATGAGCGAGTAGTAATCGGAAGCATCTCGATGAAGCAGAATGGCGCGCGACAACACCGAGCGCTCGCCGTCGAGCGAGACATCCGGCGCAACGATAAAACCCGTGGCCGAGCCGTTCGCGTCCGCGCGGATG
>NZ_JAQGMM010000217.1 GCF_028292365.1 Caballeronia sp. | reverse complement strand
ACGGGCTTCATGGTCGTGCCGCTGTGATAGACGAACTGCTGCAGATGCTGTTCGTACGCGTCCATGTCTTCAATAGGACGCGTGGCCACGCCTGACTCCATGGCAGCCTTGGCCACGGCCGGTGCGATCTTCACGATCAGGCGCGGATCAAACGGTTTCGGAATGAGGTACTCGGGACCGAACGACAGGTCCTGGATGCCATAAGCGGTTGCCACGATATCGCTTTGTTCCTGCCGCGCCAGTTCCGCAATCGCGTTCACTGCGGCAATTTCCATTTCGCGCGTGATCGTGCTCGCACCTGCATCCAGCGCGCCACGGAAAATGAACGGGAAGCACAGGACGTTGTTGACCTGGTTCGGATAGTCTGTACGGCCAGTGGCCAGCACCGCGTCCGGACGTACTTCCAGCGCCAGTTCCGGCAGGATTTCCGGCGTCGGGTTGGCGAGCGCAAGAATCAGCGGCTTTTGCGCCATGCCCTTGACCATCTCCTGCTTCAGCACGCCGCCGGCGGACAGGCCCAGAAATACGTCGGCGCCTTCCATCACGTCGGCGAGCGTACGCGCCGAGGTTTCGCGCGCGAACCGTTCCTTGTCCGGGTCCATCAATTCCACGCGGCCCTTATAGACCACGCCGGCCAGATCCGTCACGAAGATGTTCTCGAGCTTCATGCCGAGTTCAACCAGCAGGTCCAGACAGGCCAGCGCGGCAGCGCCCGCGCCCGAGGCAACCAGCTTCACTTCTTCAATCTTCTTGCCGACCACGACCAGGCCGTTGGTAATAGCAGCCGCGACCACGATAGCCGTGCCGTGCTGGTCGTCGTGGAACACCGGGATCTTCATGCGCTTGCGGCATTCGCGCTCGACAATGAAGCAATCCGGTGCCTTGATGTCTTCCAGGTTGATGCCGCCAAACGTGGGTTCGAGCGCGCAGATGACGTCGACGAGCTTCATGGGGTCCATCTCGTTCAGCTCGATGTCGAACACGTCGATGCCGGCGAACTTCTTGAACAGCACAGCCTTGCCTTCCATGACCGGCTTCGACGCCAGCGGGCCAATATTGCCGAGCCCGAGCACTGCTGTGCCGTTCGTCACGACGCCGACCAGGTTGCTGCGCGCGGTAAAACGCGCGGCATTCAGCGGATCGGCGACGATCTCCTCGCACGCGAACGCCACACCCGGTGAATAGGCCAGCGCGAGATCGCGCTGGTTGATCATCTGCTTCGTGGGGGCAATCGCGATTTTGCCCGGAGTCGGAAACTCGTGGTAATCGAGCGCGGCTTCGCGGAGTTTGGCTTTGGCGCTATCGGCTGGAGTGGTCATGAGGCGTCGGTCTGAAGGCAAGATTAGAATAGAAGTTCGAATGCATTGTAGCGCCAATCAAAGTCCGTCCCGACCGGTGATACCGGCAATACACGGCGCATAGCCCATTTGGACAAGGCCTTGAAAAGCAGCATGAGCGCCAAGCCGGCAGCGGGTTCACGCCGCAACGTTCCCTTATTAAGATGAAACGCGCGCCAACACGCGCGCATCGTCTCCAACTCGCCCCTCGACATTTTGCCGGATCGCCGATGCTCTCAGAGTTTTCCCTGATCGAACGATATTTCTCCCAGCCTGCCGCCGCATTTCCGGCAACGGGCGATGAGCCAAAGGCGACGCTCGGCATCGGGGACGACTGCGCGCTGCTCGCGTCGAAGCCCGGTCAGCACCTGGCAATTTCCACCGACATGCTGGTCTCGGGCCGCCATTTTTTCCCCGATGTCTCCCCGTGGTCGCTGGGTTACAAAGCGCTGGCGGTGAACCTGTCGGACCTTGCCGCAATGGGTGCGAAGCCGCGCGCGTTCACCCTGGCGCTGTCAATGCCGAAAGCCGATGAAAGCTGGCTCGAAGCGTTCAGCAGCGGTCTTTTCCAAATGGCGAACCGTTACGGCTGCGAGCTGATCGGCGGCGACACAACCAGCGGTCCTAATGTAACCATCAGCATCACGGTGTTTGGCGATGTGCCCGCCGCGCAGGCGCTGCGTCGTGACGCGGCGCGCCCGGGCGACGACATCTGGGTGTCCGGCGTGCTTGGCGGCGCACGTGCCGGGCTCGGCATTCGCCGCGGGGAGTGGTCGCTGAACGACTCCGCCAACGAAGCTATCGCCATCAAGGCGCTCGAACAGCCTGAACCGCGCGTGGCGCTCGGCATCGCGTTGCGGGGTGTCGCCCGCGCCGCACTCGATATCTCCGACGGCCTCGCCGGTGACCTGCTGCATATATTGAAGCGCTCGAAGATGCAGGCGACGGTGAATATCGATCAGATACCGCGCGCCGAAACGCTCGCCACGCTGCCCGAAACCACGCAGGTGCATTGCATCCTCGCGGGCGGCGATGACTACGAACTCTGCTTCACCGCGCCGGTCGCTGCAAGGACCGAAATCGAGCGGATAGGAACGGCGCAGAAAGTTTTGGTGACGCGTATCGGTACAATCGAGGGTCCGGCCACCGAGGGTCGAGCGGCATCCGGCGCGTCCAGCGAGCGCCAGGAGCCACCGGCCATCGACTGGCGCGACAACACTGGTCCGGTTTCTTATCCAGACACAGGCTTCGACCATTTTCATGCAGGCTGATCCGATCATCGACACAATCGACGACACACCACGCCCGAAACCATCGCGCCGCACTAGCGCGCGCTTCATGCTGTCGCATCCGCTGCATATCTTGTCGCTCGGCTTCGGCAGCGGCTTGTCGCCGATCGCGCCCGGCACGGTCGGCACCTTGTTCGCGTGGGTGTCGTTCGTGGTGTTCAACCCGCACCTGACGGTCGCCGAATGGGCCGTGCTGATTGCCGTGGGGTTCGTGGCCGGCTGCTGGTTCTGCGGTTTCACGGCGAAGAAAATGGGCATTTCCGATCCGTCGCCGGTGGTGTGGGACGAGATCATCGCGTTCTGGCTGGTGTTGCTGTTCGTCACGCCGGCCACGTTCACCGGGCAGTTGTGGGCGTTCATCGTGTTCCGTTTCTTCGACATGGTGAAGCCGCCGCCCATCGGTTATTTCGATCGCCGGTTGAAAGGCGGTTTCGGCATCATGTTCGACGATATTGCTGCTGCGTTCTTCACGCTGCTCGTGATTGCGCTGTGGCGCATGACCATTTGATTTCCGTGTTGCCCGCATCTCACGTTTCCGACCGCCCCCACCCGAGGCTTTGCCATGGCTACCGATAACGTCGTCCACCAGCTCGCCATCCGTGCAGGCAACAAACTGCGCGACGAGCGTTTGATGCTCGCGACCGCCGAGTCGTGCACCGGCGGGATGGTCGCCGCCGCCATGACCGATATTTCCGGCAGCAGCGCGTGGTTCGAGCGCGGTTTCGTCACCTATTCGAACCTGGCGAAAACCGAGATGATCGGCGTGCCGGCCGACATGATCGAACGTCACGGCGCGGTCAGCGAACCGGTTGCCAAAGCCATGGCGGAAGGCGCGCTGAGGAATAGCCGGGCGCAGGTGTCGCTGTCGATCACGGGTGTGGCCGGACCGGGCGGTGGGACGGAAACTAAGCCTGTCGGCATGGTGTCTTTTGCGTGGAGCAACCGCTTGCATACGGCGGTGGAGACGCAGCAATTCAAGGGCGATCGCGAGCAGATTCGCACCCAGGCGGCAGCGTACGCGCTGCGCGGCTTGCTGGAACTACTGGAACGCAGGGAACGGTGAGTAGACGGTGATCGAGCGGATGGCGGCAAGACAGGGCGAGACTGGAACGGCCATGCACGGGCGGGGTTGCTGATGCCGGCGTTTGTGTATGACACGGCTCAAATCATCAAGTGGCTCGGCTCGCATACCGTTGCCAAGGCACGCGGGTATGTGGACGAAGTGACGCGTCTGCACTGGGACGACGACGTGCTGCGTGCCCATGTTCAAGGGACGCAACGCCAGCCTTACACCGTCGAAGTGATGTTCAACGATCACAACGGCGCGATTTCAGCGCAAGGCCATTGTTCCTGCCCGGTTGGATTCGGCTGCAAACACGCCGCCGCGGTCTTGCTCGCGAGCGCGGCAGACAGACCGCGCGAGTCCGAAGCCGTGCGCCCGGAAGTGGCGGGCTGGCTTGAAGGATTCCGCTCGCGGTTTGCCTCCACGCGCAACACCTCCGCAAAAAAGCCCGGCGAATCGAGCGGTGCGCTTGCACTCGTTTATGTGCTGGGGACGTCGCGCATCATGCGCACCGCCGAAGTTGCGCTGCATAAAGTGCGGCTCAGCCCCGACGGTTCGTTCCAGACCCTCGACCGGCCCTGGACCAATCTGGACGCGGCGCTTGTCAAGCAGCCGAAGTTCGTCAGCGATGAAGACATGACCATCGTGCGCGGCCTTCTCATCGGACGCACCCGCAACGATTTCGGTGGTTTTGGGCTGCACGGCGAAGAAGGCGCGGACCTGATGCAGCGCATGCTGGCGACAGGTCGGCTGTTCAGCGCCATGCCGGCGGACCACGACGCGTCGGCGCCGCGCCGGCCGCTGCGCGAAGGTGAGCAACGGCCGGGACGAATCGAGTGGACGCCCGATCCCGACGATCGCGTTCGTCCCGTGTTGCAAACCGAGCCGCCCGCCACGCTGGTCATTCCCACCGAACCGCTGTGGTTCGCCGACGCGCAAACGCTTGAAGCGGGCGTTGTTGATATGCCGCAACCCGCGCGGCAACTGGCCGACTATTTGTCGATGCCGCCCATCTCGCTCGCCGAAGCGCCGCTCGTCAGCGCCATGCTGCGTGAGGTCGACTCCGATCTGCCTCCGCCGCCGGAGCCGGAAACGCTGAACGTACGCATTGTCGATACGGAACCGGTGCCGGTGCTCATGCTCGATACACGTCCCGTCAACAGCAGCTGGCGGTCCCGCGACGAGCGCACCGCCGCGAACGTGCTCGACTTTGCGCTGGTGACTTTCGATTACGACGGTTTCAGCATCGACCCCACGCGCGCCACCACGGTCATGCGCGCCGCGTCCGGCGAGATGGTTCAGGTGAAACGCCGTCACGACGTGGAGGCGCGCTATCTGGCCGCTCTCTACGATCTTGGCTTCCGCCAGATTCCCTCGCATCAGCGTTTTGGACCCAAGCCCATTCCGAGCGGCGTGCTCGGCTTGCCCGTGCCTGACGCATGGGCCGTGTTCACCAACGACGCGCTACCCGAGTTGCGGGATAACGGCTGGCGCGTGAGCATGTCGCCGGAATTTCGCTTCGACTTCATTGAGATCGACGATATTGAGGGCACCGCGCGCCAGGGAACTGATGGCTGGTTCGACCTGGAACTCGGCATTGCCGTGGGAGACCGGAGCGTTCGGCTCGAACCACTTCTGGCCGACCTGTTTCAGCGTGACCGGCGCTGGCTGGCAGGTGCTATCGATTCAATTCCTGACGAAGAAGGTATCGAACTCAAGACCGATCTCGGCGAGCGCCTGCGGGTGCGAGCGGCACGCATCAAGCCTGTGGTGCGCGTGCTGATCGATCTCTTCGATACCATCGGCACACATCCGCTGCGGGTTTCCGAACAGGACGCCGGACGGCTGGAAGCGCTCAGCGACACGGCCCGCTGGGAGTTCCACGGCGATCTTTCCATTCGCGAGCTTGCTCAGCGTTTGCAGGAAGGGCCGGGGCTGCGGGAAGTGCCCGTGCCGCTCGGCTTGCATGCCGAGCTTCGGGTGTATCAGCGCGAAGGGCTCAACTGGATGCAGTATTTGCGCGAGCGCAATCTGTCGGGTGTTCTCGCCGACGACATGGGCCTCGGCAAAACCGTGCAGGCGCTGGCGCACATTCTGGTCGAGAAGGAATCGGGGCGGCTGGACCGGCCGGTGCTGGTCGTGTTGCCGACCACGCTGGTACACAACTGGCGTGAGGAAGCGAAGAAGTTCGCGCCTGATCTGCGGGTGCTGGATCTGCATGGCCCGCAACGCAAGGAACGTTTCGATCAGATTGACGAGCACGACCTCGTGTTGACCACGTATCCGCTGTTGTGGCGCGATCAGGCGATGTTGTCACTGCACGAGTACCACCTGCTGATCCTGGATGAAGCGCAGATTGTGAAGAACGTCGCGACGAAGGCTGCGAAGGGCATTCGCGATTTGCGTGCGCGGCATCGGTTGTGCCTGACGGGCACGCCGCTGGAAAACCACCTGGGTGAACTGTGGGCGCAATTCGATTTCTTGCTGCCTGGGTTCCTTGGAACGCAGAAAGATTTCACGAAGCGTTGGCGTACACCGATCGAAAAATACGACGACCCGGTGCGTCGCGATTTGCTGGTGCGCCGGATTCGGCCGTTCATGCTGCGTCGAAGGAAGGATGAGGTCGCGAAGGAGTTGCCGCAGAAAACGACCATTGTGCGGACCGTAGCGCTCGAGGGCGCGCAACGAGATTTGTACGAGACCGTGCGGATCGCAATGCAGGAAAAAGTGCGGATGGCTGTGGCGGATCAGGGATTGGCGCGCAGCCACATTGTCGTGCTCGAAGCGTTGCTGAAGTTGCGCCAGGTTTGCTGCGATCCGGCGTTGGTGAAGCTGGCGCGAGCGGGGCGCGTGGAGGAATCGGCGAAGCTCGATTTGTTACTCGATATGTTGCCGGAGTTGCTTGAGGAAGGACGTCGGGTGCTGCTGTTTTCGCAGTTCACGGGCATGCTGGCGATCATTGCTGCCGCACTCGATGAAGCCGGGCTTCCGTACGTCACGCTGACTGGCGATACGACTGACCGGATTACGCCGGTGACGCGCTTTCAGGACGGCGAGGTGCCGTTGTTCCTGATCAGCCTGAAGGCAGGCGGTGTGGGCTTGAACCTGACCGCTGCGGACACGGTGATTCATTACGATCCGTGGTGGAATCCGGCGGCGGAGAATCAGGCGACGGACCGGGCGCATCGCATTGGGCAATTGAAGCCGGTGTTTGTCTACAAGCTGATTGTGGCGGGAAGTATTGAAGAACGCATTGTGGCAATGCAGGGCCGCAAAGCCGCTCTCGCCGATAGTATTTTGCGTGAAGACACGGCTGGGGCAGCGAAGTTTTCTGCCGAGGACATCGAGGCGTTGCTGGCGCCAATGCCAGCGGTTTGAGGCCGTTCGTGCCGGTGTATTCCACCGGCACGAACAAAAATTTAGACCACTACAGTCTGAGCTTCGCCCGGGAGCGATTCCCTCACCACGCCGATCGACCAGACCTGCTCGCCGGCAGCCGATAAAAGCCCCGTCGCGGCTTCAGCGTCGCCGGCGGCCACCACCACGACCATCCCAATTCCGCAGTTAAACACCCGATGCATTTCCGCATCAGCCACACCGCCATGCTTCTGCAGCCACGAGAACAGCGGCGGCAACGGCCACGCCCGATGATCCAGCTCAACCGTCAGGCCATCGCGCAGAACCCGCGGAATGTTTTCAACCAGCCCGCCACCGGTGATATGCGCCATGCCCTTCACGGCCATCTGCGACATCAGCGACAACAACGGCTTCACGTAAATATGCGTAGGCGCCATCAGCGCATCAGCGAGCGAACGGCCATCGAAATCGGCATTCAGATCGGGCTGCGCGCGCTCGATGATCTTGCGCACCAGCGAATAGCCATTTGAATGGATGCCGGAAGAAGCAAGGCCCAACACAACATCACCGGGCTGAATGGTCGAACCATCGATAATCTTGCTCTTCTCAACCGCGCCCACCGCAAACCCGGCCAGATCGTACTCACCGTCCGGATACATGCCCGGCATTTCAGCGGTTTCACCGCCAATCAACGCACACCCGGCCAACTCGCAACCCTGCGCAATGCCCTGCACCACGGTCGCGGCCGTATCTACATCCAGCTTGCCGCACGCGAAGTAATCGAGGAAAAACAACGGCTCTGCGCCCTGCACCAGGATGTCGTTGACGCTCATGGCGACCAGATCCTGGCCTACTGTGTCATGCTTGTTCAACTGGAATGCCAGACGCAGCTTCGTCCCCACGCCGTCCGTGCCGGAGACCAGCACCGGCTCTTTGTACCGTTTAGGCACTTCGAACAGCGCGCCGAATCCGCCAATTCCCCCCAACACGCCGTCGCGCATGGTTTTCTTGGCAAACGGCTTGATCCGGTCGACAAGCGCGTCGCCGGCATCGATGTCCACGCCCGCGTCGCGATAGGACAAACCTTGGGCGTCTGGGGCGGATTTCGGTTGATTCATGGGGGATCGGCGAGAAGGTCGGTAAAATGAGATTTTAACCGATGCCAGCCGTCCGGCCGGATTTCTCGCTGTTCGCGGCCCAGACTCCGAAAGACCGTACCAAAGCCTTTTCGAGACACGCGCCCAGCCGGCTGGAAACTCGACCCTGCGCTCAACGCCTTTCGCCACGGTTTCAACCGGGCGTCTGCATACTGAGCGCGCCGCTTTTCAAGATACGCCCTGACGGAACCGATTGCCCGTGCAACGCCAACTGACGCTCGATCTCGGCACGCCGCCGCTCGCCACCTTCGATAATTTTTTCGCCGCCGGCAACCACGAATTGGTGACTCGCCTGCGCGAACTCGACGGTGCGCTCGTAGCCGGCCCGGTGGCCGACCGGACCTTCTACGTGTGGGGTGAAGCGGGAAGCGGCCGCAGCCATCTGCTGCAGGCGCTGGTGCACGAAGCGAACGGCCGGGCGCGCTTTCTGAGCCCACAAGCGCCGCTGGCTGCGTTCACGTTCGATCCCACAGCGAGCATTTACGCCATCGACGACTGCGAACGGCTGTCCGGCGCGCAGCAAATCGCGCTCTTCAACCTGTTCAACGAGGTGCGCGCGCATCCCGCCAGCGCGCTGGTGGCAACGGGCAACGTGGCGCCGCTGGGGTTATCGGTGAGAGAAGATTTGCGCACGCGCCTAGGCTGGGGACTCGTATTCCAGCTCACGCCCCTCTCCGACGAAAGCAAGGCGAGCGCGCTGAAACACGCGGCGCGCGAGCGCGGCATTGCGCTAGCCGACGACGTCCCCGCCTACCTGCTCACGCATTTTCGCCGCGACATGCCCAGCCTGATGACCTTGCTCGATGAACTCGACCGCTTTTCGCTGGAACAAAAACGCGCCGTGACGCTGCCGTTATTACGCACGATGCTCGCCGCAAAAGAGGACGATGCACCGCGACCGCAGACCGAGCTTTTCTAGCCTCTTTCCTGATCAACCCGACTGCCGCGAGCAGCCAGCGAACGCTTCCCCCCGCTTCAAGTAAAATGCGCTCCCATGAACCTAGCCCTTTTTGATCTCGATCACACGCTCATCCCGACAGACAGCGACCACGAATGGGGTCGCTTCATGGCGAAGCTCGGCATTGTCGACGCTGAGAAGTTTGCAAAGCAAAACGACGCGTTCTACGAAGATTACAAAGCTGGCACGCTCGATATCCACGCCTACCTGACCGCCCAGCTTTCACCGCTCGCCCAGCATCCGCGGGCTCAACTGGACGACTGGCACGCGCAATTCATGCGCGAGATCATCACGCCGACCATTGCTCCAGCGGCGCTGGAACTCGTGCGCAAGCACCAGCAAGCCGGCGATTTGTGCTGCCTCGTCACCGCCACGAACGCGTTCATCACGGCGCCGATCGGCCGGGCGTTCGGGATTGAAGCGTTGATCGCGTGCGAGGTCGAAACGGTCGACAATATCCCCAACGGCGAGCTGACTGGCCGCGCAACGGGCACGCCGAGCTATCGCGAGGGCAAGATCGTGCGCACCGAAGCGTGGCTCGCGTCCATGGGGAAAAACCTGAACGACTTCGAACACAGCTACTTCTACAGCGACTCGCACAACGACATTCCTCTTCTCGAGAAAGTCACCGACCCGATCGCGACCAATCCCGACGACACCTTGCGCGCGCATGCGCAAGTCCGCGGCTGGCGCATCCTGGAAATCTTCTCCCCACGTGATTAAAAAACTCATTCGCAAGCTGTTCGGCCAGGAAAGCGCCAAAGAAGAGATCCCGGCAACCGCCCCGCTCTCCGACGATGTAAAACCCGCCCGCAAGAGCACGCGCAAGAAGGCGGCGCCAGCAGTGACGAAGCGCGATCCCAACGTGCCGGTGATCCTGGCGGCGGACGTGCACGGCATCGACCCGGCGCTGATCTCGAAGAACGCGATTCGCGTGACCGATGGCCTGCAGCAAGGCGGGCATCGTGCGTTTATCGTGGGTGGCGCCGTGCGCGACTTGCTGCTGAACGTGGCGCCGAAAGATTTCGACGTCGCAACGGACGCCACGCCCGACCAGGTGCAGAAGCTGTTCCGCCGCGCGCGCATCATTGGCCGGCGATTCCAGATCGTGCACGTGCAGTTCGGCCAGGACATCATCGAGACATCGACGTTTCGTGCGCTCGTCGATACCCCCGCCGACGCACCCCCCTCACCGCCGCCGCCGCGCTTACGACGCGGCGAGATGGACACACGCACGCATGCAGTGGATGCCAGCGGCCGCGTGCTGCGCGACAACGTGTGGGGCGAGCAGCACGAAGACGCCACGCGCCGCGACTTCACGATCAATGCCATGTATTACGATCCGGCCACGCAAACCGTGCTGGATTATCACGACGGCATGGCCGACATCCGCGCCCGTTTGCTGCGCATGATCGGCGACCCTGCCACGCGGTACCGCGAAGATCCGGTGCGCATGCTGCGCGTCGTGCGTTTTGCAGCGAAGCTCGGCTTCGAGATCGAGCCCGCGACGCGTGCGCCGATCGCAGAACTGGCCGACCTGATCAGCAACGTTCCAGCCGCCCGTCTCTTCGACGAAATGCTCAAGCTGCTGCTCTCGGGCCACGCGCTCGCGTGCCTGACGCGGCTGCGCGCGGAAGGTTTGCATCACGGCGTATTACCGCTGCTCGACGTGATCTTCGAGTCTCCGCACGGCGAGAAATTCATCACGCTCGCGCTGACCAATACCGATGAACGCGTGCGCGCCGGCAAGGGTGTATCGCCAGGTTTCCTGTTCGCCACGCTGCTCTGGAACGACATGCAGACGCGCTGGGAGCAGTTCACGGCGGCCGGTGAATTCCCCGTGCCCGCGCTGCATCGAGCCATGGACGACGTGCTCGACATGCAGACGGAAAAACTCGCTATCCATAAGCGCTTTTCATCGGATATGCGGGAGATATGGGGTCTGCAACTTCGGCTCGAAAAACGCTCGGGCAGAAGCGCGATGAAGCTGCTGGAACACCAAAGGTTTAGGGCGGGTTATGATTTCCTCCTTCTGCGATGCGAATCCGGCGAACTGGATGCATCGGTTGGTCAGTGGTGGACGGATTTTATCGTTGGGGACGCTGCCGCGCGAGAGTCACTGCTCTCGGAAGGCGGGAAGGACCGGGTACCCAAGAAACGACGGCGGCGTAGCAGCAACGCCAAAAGCCGCAGGCCGGGTGACGGAATGGAGGGCGGCGCGAGCACTGTAGAAGGTGCAGCTCGCGACAATCGCGAAGAGCGTGACGTGCGTGATGTGCGGTATGGCGACGAAAGCGGTGGCCAGCGCGACGATTGACACAGACCGTGCGCGTTTTACGTTTTGATCAACGCGCGTGAGTCGTGTTTCGCCGAATGACAGTCGTAGGATTCATGCCATGACGGTAGCTTATCTGGGCCTGGGCGCAAACCTTGGTGACGCGCGCCAGACCGTGAAAGACACAGTGGTGTGTCTTGCTCAGCAACACACAATCACCGTGCTCGCGAAGTCGAGCCTCTATCGCACCGCGCCTGTTGACGCCGGCGGCGACGACTACTTCAATTGCGTCGTCAAGATCGATACCACGCTGGCCGCACGCCAGTTGCTGCGGCTGTGCCACGGCATAGAAAGCCATTTCGGACGCGAGCGGCCGTATAGAAATGCGCCGCGTACACTCGATATCGACATCCTGCTGTACGGCGATTCCTGTATCGAGGAAGCCGATCTCGTCGTGCCCCATCCCCGCCTCACCGAGCGCGCGTTTACACTCGTGCCACTGATCGAACTCGACCGCGATGTGGTCATCGCGCAACGTGGCCGCGCCGATGCATTTCTCGCCTCGGTTCAGGATCAACGCATTGAAAAAGTGGCGACACACCAGTGCCCGCTATTCACTTCCCGCTGCACTTCGCGTGGCGAAGCCTAAAAATTTCGACGCGAGGCCTGGAACTGAGCCAAGCGAACCCTGAAAGGTGAATAGCCCATGAGCATGTCGCCCCTCACCGTCACCGCGCCGCAGTTGCGGCCGCCGCATCGGTATATCGCGATAGAAGGGCCTATTGGCGTTGGCAAGACCACGCTAGCGCGCTTGCTTGCCGAACGTTGGTCAATGCGCACATTGTTCGAGCGCCAGCAGGAAAACGTGTTTCTCGAGCGGTTTTATCGCGACAACACGCGTTACGCGCTGCCCACGCAATTGCAGTTCGCGTTGCAGCGCGCACAACTGGCGCAAGAAGTCGGAGCGGCGCTGCTGGGTGGGCCGGGCCTTCCTGGACAAGCCGCAAGTGCGCCGCTGATCACCGATTTCATCACCGAAAAAACGGCGCTGTTCGCACGCCTGACGCTCCCCGACGACGAATTCGAGTTGTTCCGGGAGGTCGCCAGGCGCTTCGATACCCCCGCGCCCGCGCCCGATCTGGTCGTGTACTTGCAGGCCAGTCCCGAGGTATTGTTCGCGCGCATTCAAAAGCGCGCAGTGCCGATGGAATTGCAGATTCCCGACGCCTACCTGCGCGCCCTCTGCGACGCCTACAATGACTTCTTCTATCACTACGACGCTACACCGCTGCTGACGGTGAACGCCGAGCATTTGAATCCGCTTGAATCGGACGCCGATCTGGCGCTGCTAGTTGATCGAATTGAAACCATGCGTGGGCGCAAGGAATTCTTTGTCAAGGGCACGTCACTTTAAGTCCGTCCGGCATGCGCGCAAGCGTGCCGTCTCATATCTAGTCGATGTGGAAATTCTCATGGCTTACTTGCAGGAAACCAGCCGCTCCGCGATCACCGTCCCGAAGCTCAGGATCATGCGAGACGCCGGCGAAAAAATCACGATGCTGACGTGTTACGACGCGAGTTTTTCCGCGTTGCTGGATCGCGCGGGCGTTGACGTATTGCTGATCGGTGATTCGCTTGGAAACGTGCTGCAAGGACATGGCACAACGTTACCCGTGACGCTGGCCGATATCGCCTATCACACGGCCGCGGTCGCACGAGGCAACAAGAACGCGCTGATTGTCGCCGATATGCCGTTCGGTACGATCGGCTCGCGCGAGGAAACGTACGCGAATGCCGTGCAGTTGATGCGCGCGGGCGCGCAGATGGTGAAGATCGAAGGCGGTGAATGGGTCGCCGATACGGTCAAGTTTCTCGTCGACCGGTCAATTCCCGTCTGCGGTCATGTGGGATTGACGCCGCAATCGGTGCATGCGTTTGGCGGCTTCAAGGTGCAAGGGAAAACCGACGCCGGTGCAGAGCAAATGCGCCGCGATGCCCTCGCGTTTCAGGATGCCGGCGCGCAGTTGCTGGTGATCGAAGCAGTGCCAACGCTCCTGGCTAGCGAGGTGACACAACAGTTGGTCATCCCTACGATTGGCATTGGCGCCGGGATCGAATGTTCGGGCCAAGTGCTCGTGCTGCACGACATGCTCGGGATTTTCCCCGGCAAACGGCCGCGCTTCGTCAAAGACTTCATGCAAGGGCAGCCGAGTATTCTTGCTGCCGTCGAGGGGTATGTTCGCGCCGTCAGGGAGAAGACATTTCCGGGGCCGGAGCATACGTTTTAAAGGGGTTCATGCCGGTGCGGCGTGGTTGAGTGCTACGCCGTTAGCTCAGCAGCTTCAATCGCGCCGGCACCGCGCCACGTAGCGCGTTACAAATCATCAACGAATCCGCGTGGTCCAGGTCCTCACGCGTCAGCGTGCGTTCCTCGGCATCAAGTTCTTCGATCAATACGCCACGCATCACGCCCGGCAACAATCCTGCGTCGAGCGGCGGCGTGCTCCAACGGCCATTGAGTCTTACGAACACGTTCGATCGCCCGCCTTCCGTCAACTCGCCGCGCTCGTTAAAAAACAGCATGTCGAACGCGCCTAGCGATTCGGCCTCACGCCACGCGCGGTCGTACTCTTCACGCGACGTTGTCTTGTGCCTGAGCAAGGGATCATCCGCCGATCGCGCTGCGAAGCCATGCTCCGATGCCAGCAAAACGTCGATCGTGGGTGCCGCCAACGGCGCGAGCCGTGCACTCGTTACGGTAATCTCGCCGCTTTTGCCCAACGCTATCCGCAACCGATAACCCACCTTCACTTCGAAGCCCACGCAGGTTTCATCAATACGTTTCTGCAACAGCGTCTGGTCGAGCGGAAAGCCGCACCACCGCGCACTCGTTTCAAGCCGCGAAAGATGACGATCCCAATGGCGTATCCCTTGTTCCTTAGTCGCGAACGTGGTCTCGAATAGATCGAAACCCGGATCGGAGCCGGTCAGGAATCGAGCCTTCAATTGGCACTCCTCGAATTCATCGGCGGCAACGCTATCCAGCACAATGCCCCCGCCAACACCCATCTTGCCCCTGCCGTGCTGGATTTCCAGCGTCCGGATCGGCACAGACAAACAGAAGTCCCGGCTCTTCTCAAGCCAGCCGATCGCGCCCGTATAAATGCCGCGCGGCGTGCTTTCCAGCGCGTCAATCAATTGCATCGTCTTGTGCTTCGGCGCACCCGTAATCGAGCCGCAGGGCAAAAGTGCCCGGAGAATATCGGCGAACGTGGTGTTGGGAAGCAACCGCGCTTCCACCGTCGATGTCATCTGCCAAACCGACTTGTACGGCTCAACCGAAAACAAGCGCGGCACCTGCACACTTCCCGTGACCGCGACACGCGACATGTCGTTACGCAGCAAATCCACGATCATCACGTTTTCGGCGCGATTTTTCGGATCGAGCCGCAGCCATTCCGGGTCCGCGCTCCGGGGCGCTGTGCCCTTCATGGGACGTGCGCGGAGCACATCACCCTGACGCTGGATGAACAACTCGGGTGAGCACGAAAGCACATCGCGTCCATCGGGCAGCGCGATCAGCGCGCCATAACGCACCGGTTGCCGCTCCCGCAGCCGTCGATATAACCCAACGATCGAACCGAACACATCGAAGGCGAGCCGGAACGTGTAGTTGATCTGATACGAATCGCCGGCATGCAACGCTTCCTGGACAGCCGCAATGGCCTGCTCGTACGCGTCACGCGACACACTCGCTTCGAGGTTCGCCACGCCCGCCACTGAAGGCTGGTCGACCAGCCCGTTATCACGTGCGGCAAGCCATTGATTCGCCTCATCACGCGATAACAACGTGCACTCGCGGAACAATAAAAAACGCAGCGCGGCGTCGCCGGGCTGCGCTAACTGGAGGTTGCGGCCGAATTCATAGTCTGCGAGCACAACGGCGTGTAATCCGTCGTGCAGGTCCGCTTCAACACTCGCACACACTTCGTCGAGTTGCGCGGTGTCATGACACGAGCGTTCGTGCAAGAAGCTGGCGTAAAGGCGACTCGACCGCCTTTCGGCGGTCGAGTCGCAATCGTCGAGCAGCGCGAAAACCTCGCTGCGTTGCTGCATGATCATTACCTTAGTCGAAGAAATCTCAATCGAAGAAACTCTTCACCCGATCGAACCAGCTCTTGCTTTGCGGACTGTGACGCGCGCCGCCTTCCGTCAGTGAACGCTCGAACTGTTTGAGCAGATCGCGTTGCTGATCAGTGAGCTTGACCGGCGTTTCGACCTGCACATGCACATAGAGGTCACCGGCAATGCTCGAGCGCAATCCCTTGATACCTTTGCTACGCAACCGGAACGTCTTGCCCGACTGCGTGCCCTCCGGCACGGTGAAACTCGCGCGGCCAGCAAGCGTAGGCACTTCAATCTCACCGCCCAGCGCCGCCGTGGTAAACGGAATCGGCATCTGACAATGCAGGTCGTCGCCGTCGCGTTCGAACACCGAATGCTGCTTGATGTGGATCTCGACGTACAAATCGCCGCTCGGACCGCCGTTGATGCCCGGCTCGCCATTACCCGACGAGCGAATCCGCATGCCGTCGTCAATGCCCGCCGGAATCTTTACTTCCAGCGTCTTCGTTTCCTTCACCTTGCCGGCGCCGTGGCAATGGCCGCACGGTTCAGGAATGAAGGTGCCGGTGCCGTGACACTTCGGGCAAGTCTGCTGGATGCTGAAAAAGCCCTGCGACATGCGCACGGTGCCTTGTCCCTGACACGTCGGACAGGTTTCCGGCTTGGTTCCGGCCTTCGCGCCCGAGCCCTTGCAGATCTCGCAATTCACCCAGCTCGGCACGCGAATTTGCGTGTCGTAGCCGTGCGCTGCCTGCTCCAGCGAGATTTCCATGCTGTAGCGCAAATCCGCCCCGCGATAAACCTGCGGTCCCGCACGCCCACGGCTGGCTCCCGCACCACCGCCGGCCGCCTGGCCGAAGATATCACCGAAAATATCGCCGAATGCATCGGCGAATCCGCCAAAACCTTGCTGGCCTGCACCAGCCATGTTCGGATCGACGCCGGCGTGCCCGTACTGATCGTAGGCCGCGCGCTTTTGCGGATCCGAGAGCATTTCGTAGGCCTCTTTGACCTCCTTGAAACGCGCTTCCGAATCCTTGTTATCCGGATTGCGGTCGGGGTGATGCTTCATCGCCAGCTTGCGATAAGCCTTCTTGATTTCGTCGTCGCTCGCATTCTTCGCGACGCCCATAACCTCGTAGTAATCCCGTTTCGCCATATCGGTTCAGCGCCACC
>NZ_JAQGMM010000212.1 GCF_028292365.1 Caballeronia sp. | reverse complement strand
TGCCGGACACGTGCCGCATGCGCTACGGCGAGCGCTAAACCGACAAGCGGTCGCGCAAAAGTCTGCGCCATTATACGCGTGCGCCAAACCGCTTTTGCCGCGAAAGTGGCTGGATGTGCCGGGGATTTGTGAAAACAGGGATAAAAGCAGCGATAAAAACGGCGACGGCGCAAAGCCTTTGAAAGCCTCACGCCGTGCGTTTATTCAACAGAAGGTTTGTATCGGCGAAGCTTCGATTAAGCGTGAAGGTGAGGCGAACTCAGCGCCATGCGTCGACAATAATCTTCTTCAGCACATGCAGCTTCCGATGAAAGAAATGCTCGCCGCCGGGAATCACCACGACGGGCAATTCCTGTGGCCGCGCCCACTCGTAAACAGAACTGATAGGCACGGTTTCATCCACCTCACCGTGAATCACGAGCGTGTTGTCCGGCACCTCGGCCACTTGCCAGTTGCTCGCCGCCGTCCCCACGAACACCATCCGCTCGATGGCCTCGCCCGAGTCACGCAAGTGCTTCGCCACATGCGACATCACGAACGTGCCGAACGAGAAGCCGGCGAGCACCAGCGGGACATCTGACTGGCCCGGCTGCGCGCGCATATGAGCGACCACGGCCAGCAGGTCGTCACGTTCGCCCGTGCCGTTGTCGTGCTCGCCCTGCGTTTCACCCACACCCCGAAAATTCGAGCGATACGTGATGTACCCAAGCTGGACGAGCGTGCGCGCGAGGGTTTGCGCGACCTTGTTGTCCATCGTCCCGCCGTACAGCGGGTGCGGGTGCGCAACCAGCGCAATGCCGCGTGTGGCGGCGCCGTCCGCGGGGCGATCCAGCGCGACTTCAATCTTGCCCACCGGCCCGTCGATCAGGAACTTGTCAGTCTGTGCGTTCATTGGGTGAGCCCTCAGACCACTGGCTGATCGATCAGCAAACGCTCGACGATCTTGCCGTTCACCAGATGCGAATCGACAATTTCATCGATATCCGCTTCATCCACATACGTGTACCAGGTCCCTTCGGGATACACGACGACCACCGGCCCCAGTTCGCAGCGCTCGAGGCAGCCGGCCTTGTTGATGCGGACCTTGCCGTCGCCGGCGAGTCCGAGCTGTTTCACGCGCTTCTTCGCGTACTCCTGCATGGCCTGCGCATTGCAATTCGCGCAACTTGGACGCGCGGCGTCGGGGTCGCGCTGGTTCAGGCAGAAGAACACGTGATATTTGTAGAACGGGTCCATGGGCTTGGCCAGAAGATGTTTGATGTCGTGGGATTTTTGTGTCGCTTTTTTGTGTCGCTTCCGGCCGATTATAACGACCGGGGCTTTTCGCCGCCGCCACGTCGCCGAGCCAGAAATGCGCGCTCCGCAGTCGATGCCAGCCAGCCAAGCGCGGCATACGGCCACACCCACGCAAGCCACTGCGAAAGACCATTGAAATGCAGATAGCGCCCTTGGCGCCAGTCGGCGAGGACGATATCGAAGTACGGATTGACCGGCAGAAGATTCACCAGAACCAACGCCACGACAAGCGCAAGACCGGCGAGCGTCGCACGCCACGCCCGCGAGCATCGCAGTGAAAGCAAACCCGCCAGCGTTCCGCACGCTATGCCGGCAATGGCGCCGTCGGTAGCCCAGTCAAACGTGAGCCCGGAGCGCGATTGCAGGAACGTCGCGCCCGCCTTCGCACCGAGTGTCGCGATCACCAGGCCGAGCAGCAGCCGCACGCGTGGCGCGCGGCTGCGCATCGGCAACGTGGCCAGCACCAGCGCGGCAAACAGGTTCAGCGAGGTGATGAGCGTTTCCCAGGCATCGTCGGGAAGTTTCGCGCCCAGATGCGCCGGCCAGGCCGCGACATTCCATGCGGCGGGCGCCCACGCGAGCAGCGTGTCCTGCATCACCGGATCGATGCTCGACCACAGCACGCGCGGCAAATCGCCGACAGCGAACAGGAACGGTGCGGGGTACATCGCGGCGAACGGCCAGAGCCCGGATAAGCCAATCATGTACGCGGCATCGCGCTCGAACCACATGAAACGCATACGGCGCAGCAGACCCCGGTCGAGCAGCATGCTGGTCGCGGGCGCGGTGAGCGCGGCGCCCAGCAGCGCGCCGAGCGCGTTTGCGCCCAAGTCGAGATTCGATGCCACGCGTGTAGGCAGATAGGTCTGCACGGCTTCCATCGAACCCGACAACATCGCCCCGCCGATAAACGCCACGCCCGCTGCAAGCGCACCGCGCCAGCGCGGATAGAGCGCAAGTACGGCCAGCGCGCCGAACGGCATGTAGCCAAGCACGTTGGTGATGACGTCGAACGCGGTGAGATATTGCGGCAGCGGATCGGTGAGATACGCGAACGGGCCGATTCCGAGCGTTCGCCAGCCGGAAAACGGATACAGCGACCCGTAGACGACCAGAATTGTATAAGCCGCCAGCGCCTGCCGCGAGAGCGCGGACGGCCGGCGCTGCCAGTGCTTGAGAATCATGCGCGCCGCCCTTGTTCTTGCGCTGTTTCTCGTTCCAGAACACAGCGCGCCGCGTCAGCGTGCATGGCAATCACCGGGCGGTCCTGAAGCGGTTCGCGACTTTCAACGCTGTCATTGCGAAGCAACCAGCGGCTGCACGCCGAGCCATGCCGCCATTTGCGCGATCAGGTCGTCCGAAGCGGTGGCAAGCGCACGCGCGCCACCGGCGGCATCAGCCGTGTACGAAGGCGCCCGCGCAATGAACGTGCGCTGGCTGATCACCTGCCCGTGCTGCGACAACGTCACCCGCGCCGAGACCTCGCCATGGCTTTGCTCGGGGGCATCGAAGACTTGCTCGAAGTCCGTCAGATCGACCTGCAACGTGGGTGCGCGCACCGGGTCGGCGCCGGTGAGCACCGGTCCGCGCGAGGCCAGCGCCGCGCGCAGGCGTTGCGTAAGCAACTCCGCCGGCGACATGGTCCAGTGGCTATCCGCATAGCTGCCGGTGCGCTGGGCATCCGCATATTTCAGGCGATACACGAACGCGTCCGTATCCAGGTTCTTCGCGGCGCTGACCGCCAGCACTTTCACCGGCGGCATGGTCATGGTGTTGCCAAGCGGCGTGGGCACACCCAGGTCGTAGCGGATATTCGACACAGCCGCGGGCGGCCCCGACGCGCAACCCGCGAGCATGGCCACCACGGCCAGGCTGATAAAACCGGAAAAACCGGAGCGCGCCCGCGGCAGCGGGCGCGCAGCACGCTTGGGATAGCGCATCGCCTGCAAGATCGTGTGTGGCATCACAGTTCCCTATTTCAAGATCAAAAAACGCTTGGACATCGAACTCTAGTCCGCCAAATAATCCGCCAGATTTCTGCGGGCAGCGGACCCGGCGCCGACGCCTCCGCGCCATGTTGTGCGACTTCGTTTCACAACTTCATTTCGACGGATTCGATGTCGCCGACGGCCACTGGAAACCCGGCTCGCCCGGCCCTGGCGCCGGCTGCGGCGCGCCAAACAGCACGCTGCGCGGATTCCGGTTGAAGGTCTCGGCAGCGCGATCCACCGAGCGCGCCGCACTGCCCACGTCGTCGGCCAGTGAATTCACGCGCGGCAAGGTCTCGTAACCCACTCGCGCAGCCATCTCCTGCAACGACACGTTGACTTCGTTCATCACCCGGCCAGCGCGTTCAGCCGCGTCACCCGCCTTATTCATATTGGTCACAAACGGGCCATCCGCCCGGCTCAAGCTATTCGCGAGCGCATTGGTCGACGCGAGCGTGCGGTCCAGTTGATTCAGCGTACGAGGCAGTTGCTCCGCCACCGGGCCGACCTGCTTGCTCAGCACAGCAATGCTGTCAGCTGCACCTTGCAAGCTCTTTGCGGTTTGCTGCACCTGATCGCGCATGTCGTCGGACATGAATTTGTCGGCATCGTCGGCAATCCGTTCCAGCTTCCTGATCAGGATGTCGCCGCGTTGCTGCAACTGGTCGAACAAGCCCGGGCGCAACGGCAGTGACGCAACCTTTTGCGGCGATGACGGCAGCGGCGCCGGGTTCTTGCCGGTGTCGTCGAGTTGCACGAATGCAATCCCCGTCACGCCCTGGAAACCGAGCGTGGCGAACGTGGACTGCGTGATCGGCGCGTTCTTGTCGACCTCGATCCGAATGCGGATCTGCCCCGGATTGGCGCGGTCGAACTTGATGGATTCCACCTTGCCCACACCAAGGCCGCGATACCGCACGTCAGCATCGGTGTACAAACCCGTCACATTAGTGCGCGCGACGAGGTCATACGGCACGCGCACGCTACGGTCCACGTTGAAAAAGAACACCGCTACGCCGATAGCGGCCAACAGCCCGATAGTGAACAGACCGGCCCAGAACGCATGGGATTTGTTTTCCATCAGCAGGTTCCTTTTTTTACTACGTACTGCCAGAGCTTTCCTGAAAACCGTTCATGAGAACGCTCGTAAGAACGGCTAGAGTGCGGGACCACATGGCGCGTCTTCCAGCGCAACCGCCGGTAATTTTGCGCGGCGCTCGGGCGGCAGCGCCTGCAACGCGCGCCTGCCGCGCCGCCCCAAAAAATACTCACGGATAAACGGGTGATCCACAGCCACCGCCTCTTCCACAGGCGCCGCCACCAGTACACGCCGCTCGGCCAGCACAGCCACCCGCGTGGACAGCGCGACCATGGTATCGAGATCATGGGTGACGAGAACCACGGTTAAGCCCAGCGCCCGGTGCAGTGTGGCGATCAGGTCGACGAATTCGTCCGATGCCTTCGGGTCCAGCCCCGCCGTGGGTTCATCGAGAAACAGCAGTTCGGGTTCAAGCGCAATGGCCCGCGCAATCCCTACGCGCTTGACCATGCCGCCCGATAACGCCGACGGCATCTTGCTCATGTTCTTGCACGACAGCCCGACCATTTCGAGCTTCAGCATCACGAACTCGCGGATCAGGTCCTCTGGAATCTTGCCGAGTTCGCGAAACGGCTGCGCGATGTTGTCGTACACCGACAGCGACGAGAACAGCGCGCCCTGCTGGAACATCATGCCGGAGCGGGTGCGCAGGATGCGCGCCTTTTCGTCGTCCATATTCGCCCACTCGTCGCCGAGGACGCGGATCGTGCCCGATGTGGGCGACTCGAGTCCGAGCATTTGGCGCACGAGCGTGGTCTTGCCGGAGCCCGACCCGCCGAGCAACGCGAGGATCTCGCCGCGCCGCACTTCCAAATTTAGGTGCTCGTGAATCACCGTACGGCCGTAGCGTTTGGTCACGTCCACGACTTCGATCACCGGTTCCGCGGTGACGGGCGTGGGTTTGTCGCGAACGGCAGATGCAAGGGTAGCCGCCATCAGATGCCCACCGACTGGAAGAGGATGGCAAACACCGCGTCGGCGAGGATAACGATGGTGATGGACGACACCACCGAGGTCGTTGTCCCTTCGCCCAGGCTTTGCGAATTCGCCTTGATCCGGAAGCCAAAATGGCACGCGGCCAGCGCGATCAGCATGCCGAACACCACGCCCTTGGCAAGTCCGATCCACAGGTTGGCGATCGGCACGACCGAGGGCAACGAACGCACAAAAAAGGACAAGTCGATACCCAATACCAGCTTCGCCGCCAGTGCGCCGCCGAGCAGCGCAACCATGTTGGTCCACATGACCAGCAACGGCATGGCAATGCCGAGCGCCAGCACGCGCGGCAGGACGATCCGCAAGCCGTGCGGGATACCCATGACCTGCATGGCGTCGAGTTCTTCCGTCACGCGCATCACCCCGATCTGCGCGGTAATGGCGGAACCGGAGCGGCCGGCGACCAGGATGGCCGAAAGTACCGGACCAAGCTCGCGAATGACTGAAAGCCCCAGGATATTCACGATGTACTGATTCGCGCCGAACATGCGCAGTTGTTGCGCCGACAGATAACTCAGCACGATACCGATCAGGAACGCCACGAGCGCCGTGATACCGAGCGCCTGCGTGCCCGCGGCATAGATGTTCGCGGAGATTTCGGTCCACGGAATACGCTTCGGACGCCGCACCAGTCCGATCAGGTCGAGCACGAAGCCGCCGAACAGGGCGAGGCCGCCTTGCAGATGCTCGAAGAACGAGAACAGGATCAGGCCGAAGCGCGTGATGGGATCGATACGATCAATCTGTTCGGGCTCGTCGCGATTCGCGTCAAGCAACGCGACCCGTTCAAAAATTTCCCTTTGGGTGTCCGAGAGCGTGACGCGCTCCGGCAACTTCCTGCCCCACACGCGCCACAGCGCCTGTCCACCGACGTGATCAAGCCGCTCAATTGGCAGCAGGTCCCATTGCTTGATTGCCTCCTGCCCAACGCTGCGCAGCCGGTCCACCACGCCGCGCTTCGCGCTCGCGTGAT
>NZ_JAQGMM010000340.1 GCF_028292365.1 Caballeronia sp. | reverse complement strand
TGAAGTCGCCGCATGCGACACGGCGTTGTTGACCGTGGAGCCGGCGGGCGGTGTCATCGGCGCGCCGCCAAGCACGGCATAAGCCGGCGATACAACCAGCAAGCCCAATGTCAGCCCTGCTGTCAGGCTGACGAGCGCGGTTACGCGTCGCGAGCCGAATGAAATGATCGAAGTGTTCACTTCGCGTCCCCCGTTTCGATTATCTCAATATGCGCTATTTTGCCTTCTGCAACGCGCGCGCCACAAAAGCCAAAAAGAAAGCGCTGTCAGTATGCCAGCCGATTGAGTCGGAACCGGGAAAACGACGCTTCGTACAAACCTGTACGTTCAAGCGCCGATAGAAGACTGTCAGGGGAGAGAGGCTGCAGGAAACGGCTCGACGCGAGCAAGTGCCAGCACCTGCGCAGCGCCAAAGCCGTTCGGATTGTCAGAAGCCGAGACTGGCGAGCAGATCGTCGACTTGAGTCTGGTCCTGGACTACGTCGGTGCGGCCTTCCGGATTGATCTGCGGGCCGTTCAGCAAGGTATCCGACGAGCCCACCGAGCTCGATGCTGCCGCCAGCGCCGCCGCTTGTGCCGCAAATTGTTCGCGCCGTTCGGGCGCGATGTTCTCCAGCAGCACGCTGAGCAATTGCTGCTCTATCACGTACACCACGTCGGTAATCTTCTTGATCACCTGACCGGTCAGATCCTGGAAATCCTGCGCGAGCATGATTTCGAGTAACTGCGTATTGGTCGCGACCGTGTGGACCGGCACTTGCTGCAAAAAGCCCCGGGTATCGGCCAGCAAGGTCTTCACATCCGCTTTCTCGAGCGGCGAGTCATACCACTGCTCCCAGCGGGCATCGAGCGCCTGTGCGTCACGCTGCATGGTTTCCTGCAGCGGCTTCGCCAACTCGATGGCGTTCAGCGCGCGCTCGGCGGCCTGTTCCGTCATCGTCGCGACATATTTCAAACGGTCGCGTGCGTCCGGCACCATCTCGGCGGCGGCTTCCACTTGTTTGTCGAGGCCGAGTTCGCGCATGGAATCGCGCAGGGTCCGCGTTAGCTGGCCAATACGCGCCAGGATGCGGTCGCTCGATGCATCGGCGTCTTGCTCGGCGTCGATGAGCGTCTCGGGGTTCGTCATTTCGTTCACGATCAGCTCCCGGCCTTAGCCATCTTTTCGAGAATCTTAGACAGCTTCTCGTCGAGGGTCGCAGCCGTGAACGGCTTGACCACGTATCCGCTCGCGCCAGCTTGCGCCGCGGCAATAATGTTTTCCTTCTTCGATTCCGCCGTCACCATCAGCACGGGCAGATGGGCGAGCGCAGCGTCGCCGCGAATCTGCTTCAGCATTTCGAGGCCATCGAGATTCGGCATGTTCCAGTCGGAAATGACGAAATCGAAACCACCGCCGCGCAGACGTGCAAGACCGGCCGCGCCGTCTTCGGCTTCATCGACGTTGGAGAAACCCAGTTCCTTCAGCAGGTTTCGCACAATGCGCCGCATCGTCGGAAAATCGTCGACGACCAAAATCTTCATGTTCTTGTCCACCATCACTGCTCCTTGTGTTCCTGTGTTTTCTTCAAGCGGCGCACCGCGCCACGTTTCTATCCGAATTCGTTTGGGCGAGGGTTAAACGCGTTGCGTGCGTTCACCCATTGAACTGAGCCGCGCCATCACACGCCGGGTCATTTCCGCCAGCGGTGCGATCTCGCTGACCCCGCCCGTTGCAATAGCCTCACGCGGCATGCCGAACACCACGCAGCTCGCTTCGTCCTGCGCGAAGGTGTACGCGCCGGCTTGCTGCATCTCCAGCATCCCCTGCGCGCCGTCGCGGCCCATGCCGGTCAGGATCACGCCGAGCGCATTCTTGCCGGCGTTCTGCGCGGCGGACCGGAACAGCACATCAACAGAAGGACGGTGGCGGTTGACCGGCGGGGCATCGGAGAGATGCGCCACGTAGTTCGCACCGCTGCGCACGAGCACCAGATGGGCGTCGCCCGGTGCGATATACGCGTGGCCCGGCAACACACGTTCACCGTGCTCAGCTTCTTTCACCGCGATCCGGCACAGGCCGTTCAGGCGCTGTGCAAACGACTTCGTGAAGCCCGGCGGCATATGCTGCGCGATCATCACGCCGGGCGCGTCGGGCGGCAGCGGCACCAGCAGTTCTCGGATTGCTTCGGTGCCGCCCGTCGATGCCCCGACAATGATCAGCTTCTCGGTACTCACCAGCGGATTGTTCAGGTTCGGCGTGGGTTTCGCAGCGGCGGCAGCCGTGCCGCCAGCGCCAGGCGCGGCGTGCGCGACGTGAGGCGTCTGACGTACCCGTGCGCGTGCGGCTGCACGGATTTTGTCGGCGAGCTTTTCGGAATACTCAAGCATGCCGTCGCGAATCCCCACGCGCGGTTTCGTCACGAAATCCACCGCGCCGAGTTCCAGCGCGCGCAGTGTGATTTCCGAGCCACGTTCCGTCAGCGACGACACCATCACTACCGGCATCGGCCGCAGCCGCATCAGCTTCTCGAGGAAATCGAGGCCGTCCATGCGCGGCATTTCGACATCGAGTGTCAATACATCGGGGTTGTGCTGCTTGATCAACTCACGCGCCACCAGCGGATCAGGCGCGGTTGCGCACACGTGCATGTCGGGTTGCGAGTTGATGATCTCGGTCATCAAGCTGCGCACCAGCGCCGAGTCGTCGACGCACAGCACACTGATTTTCGGTTCCGTGTTCCGGGCCGTTGTCATGCTTCCTCCGCCGTCTTCGTGCGGACGGTTCGCTGCAGGCCGGCTGCGGCACCGAATAATTCGATGCGGGGTTTATCGGGTGTTGTAGCTTTGGGCCGGCTGAACAACTCGACACGCGCACGCGCCTTTGCAAGCCGTTCGCTGCGTGCTTCGGGTGTTTGCCGCGCGAGCGCTTTCTCGCGTTCGACCACACTAGGATCTTGTTGCGTGATGAGCTTCTTGACCATCGCCTGGCCGGTGCGCGGCATGAACGCGACCTTGCGCGGATACATGCCCTGCAGGTCTTCAGCCACGATGCGAATCTTTTCCAGCGCGAGATATCGGCGGACAAATTCCGAATTGCGATCGCCGATATTGATCGTCGTCATGCCCGCCAACACCGCGCCGCCGCCGAACACTTTCGCTTCGAAGCGCTCGCGCCGGCCGCCTCGTTTGATCATCTCGTTGATCAGCACTTCCATGGCGTAGGCGCCGTAACGCATGGAATCCGAGCTGGATTGCGACGCGTCGGAGCCGTCGTCGGGAAGCATGAAATGATTCATCCCGCCAATGCCCGCCGAGCGATCGTGAATGCAGGCCGCCACGCATGAACCGAGCACCGTGACGAGCACCATGTCTTCGCTCGTCATGTAGAACTCGTTCGGCAACAGCTTCACGCCCGGGAGCTTGAAGTGGTTATCGAAGTAAAGGTTCGATGCGATCGGCAAGCCGCTCATGCGAGCTCCCCGGCGAGCGTCTTGCCCGCTTTCTTGGCGGCTGCCGCTGCCGTTGCCGCCGCAGCCGCGTCACGCGTCAGCCCGTAGACGGTCTGGCCGCGCAGCTTGAACGCCTGCGTTACGTAGGTGAAATTTTCCGAGTGTCCGGCGAACAATAAACCGCCGCTTTTCATCAGCGGTTCGAAGCGCGTGAGCACTTGCGCCTGCGTGGGTTTATCGAAGTAGATCATCACGTTGCGGCAGAAGATCGCATCGAACTGTCCGGGCAGCGCGTACTTCGCGTCCGTCAGGTTCAATTGCTCGAACTTCACCAGCGCACGCACTTCCGGGCGGATCTTCACCATGCCGACATGCGCGCCCGTGCCCTTCAGGAAGAAACGCTTCAGGCGTTCGGCCCCAAGCGTCTTCACGGAATCCAGCGTATAGACACCCGCGTCGGCCTTCTGCAAGACCTGGCTGTCGATGTCCGTTGCAATCACCGTGCAATGGCGCGCGGCCGTGTCGCCGAGTGTTTCCATCAACGTCATGGCGATGGAATACGGCTCCTCTCCCGTCGATGCCGCCGAGCACCACACCGAGAACGGCTGCGGACGGCTTTTCGCGAACGTGGCGAGGATCGGGAAATGATGCGATTCGCGAAAGAACGCGGTCAGGTTCGTGGTCAGTGCGTTGGTAAAGGCTTCCCACTCGTCGCTATCCGGCTGGGCTTCCAGGCGCTCGAGATACACGCGGAACGAATCGATATTGCAGGCGCGCAGACGTCGCGCGAGACGGCTATACGCCATGTCGCGTTTATGTTCGGACAGCGAAATTCCCGCGCGCTCATGAATCAGCGCACGAATGCGGCCGAAATCGGCGTTGGTGAATTCGAAGTCCCGTTCCACTTCCGAACCGTTTCGGGTCCGGTCGCGGGGGGTATCGACGCTCGGGCGCGTTGCCATCATCTAGCCTTTGTTCTGCTGGAACGTGCATCGGCTGCATCCCGTACGGGTGTCCCGTAAGGCGTTGCACCGCATTTCTTCGACAACCACACGGCCCGTCGCGCTTCATTGAAATGCTCGTCAAGGAGCGCGATGCGATGGGCTTGCATGGTTGTCTGACACTGCCTTAAAAAGTTTCCCAGTCGCCGGACGCGGCCACTGCGAGCTTCGTGGCGGGCGCTTTCGCGACCGGCGTTGCCGGTGCTGAAGCGTTGACCGAAGCGGCCGGAGCCGGTGACGCAATAAGCTTATTAACGGCGCGATTAGCCGCGACGTTAGGCCGCGCGGCAACTTTAATCGCCGGGCTTGCGTGCGTCCGCGTGATGACCTTCGGTTCGAGCCGCGCGCGTGGGTCGCTGGACGATGCGTCGCTGCTGACTTGCCAGTGGCTGACCACGTCCTTCAGCTTGCGTGTCTGCTCTTCAAGCGATGCCGCCGCAGCCGCCGCTTGCTCAACCAGCGCCGCGTTCTGCTGCGTGACTTCGTCCATCTGTCCGACGGCGCGGCTCACCTGTTCAATGCCTTGCGACTGCTCGTCCGACGCGGCGCTGATCTCGCCCATGATGTCGGTGACGCGGCGCACGGCCTGCACGATTTCGTCCATCGTCTCGCCGGCGCGCGCGACCAGCACGGAGCCGCTTTCGACCTTCGCGGTGGAGTCGCCGATCAGCGACTTGATCTCTTTCGCCGCTGCCGCGCTGCGTTGCGCGAGACTACGGACTTCGCCTGCAACCACCGCAAAACCGCGCCCTTCTTCTCCCGCCCGCGCCGCTTCCACGGCCGCGTTCAGCGCGAGAATATTGGTCTGGAACGCAATGCCTTCAATCACGCCGATGATGTCGACCACCTTGCTCGAACTCGATGAAATCGCGCTCATGGTGTCCACGACCTGCTCCACCACCTGACCACCACGCGACGCGATATCCGACGCGTTGACGGCCAGTTGCGAAGCCTGGCGCGCGTTCTCGGCGTTCTGCTTCACGGTGCTCGTGAGCTGCTCCATGCTCGACGCCGTTTCCTGCAGCGACGCCGCCTGCTCTTCCGTACGCTGCGAGAGATCCGTGTTGCCGCTCGCGATTTCGCGCGCGCCGACATCGATGGATTCGGCACCGTGATGGACCGACCCGACCATCGTGGTCAGGTTCGTTCGCATCCGTTCAATACCGGCAAACAAGCGGCCGATCTCGTTGGTCTTGTCCGTGTGCGCGGACTTCGTCAGATCGCCTTTGGCAATGCGCTCAAAGTGATCGACGGCGTCATTAATCGGCTGCACGATCATGCCGCCGAGCGCAACGCGTGTGGCGATCAGCGTGAGCACAGCCAGCACCATCACGCCGACAATCACCTCGATCAGCAACGTGATGCTCGCCGCCGCATCCGCACGCAACTGCACGGCGTGCTTCTGCGTCAGGTCGACCGTGACAGCCGTAGCGGCGTCGAAGGCGATGAACATCGGGCTGATCTTCGTGTCGGCGATCGCGTGATACGCAGCCATGTCGTTCGCGCGCATTGCCGCGAATTCGGGTTCCACGCCGTCGTGGATCAGCGTGTCATGCTTCGCGACGATGTCGTCGAGCGTGGCTTGCGGCAGCATCGGCTTGGGTGTCGACACGAAAAGCTTCCAGCTCTCGTTCGATTTATCGAGCAGGAACTGCCCGCGATCGAGCGCCTTCTTCGCTTCGTCAGTGTTGTTCGCTTCCGTCAGCCCGCGCACGCGGTCGAGCGCCACGCGCGAGCGCAGCAGGTTCGACGACGCGTCGTTAAGTGCGCGCATGGACACCATATCGCTGTCCGCCAGTGAGGAAAGCGAATTGCCCGCCGAGCGCAAGCCGTTCAGCGACAGCGCGCTGACCACGGCAGCGAAGCCGACGAACAGCAGGCCCACGAGCGTCAGCGTGGTACGAATCGACCAGTTCTTAAGCATGTCTTCTTCCCGACCAGCGTGTTGATAGCCAACTAGTTGAAGCCTCAGGCGGTCACGGCGACGGAGTCGATCAACTCCATCTCCTTGCTCGTCATCAACTTTTCGATATCCATCAGGATCAGCATCCGGCCATCTACAGTGCCGAGGCCCGTCAGATATTCGGTGGTGAGCGTGGCGCCGAATTCCGGCGCCGGCATGACCTGATCGGCTTGCAGCGTGAGGACATCGGACACGCCGTCGACCACCATGCCGACCACGCGATGCGCCACGTTCAGGATGATCACGACCGTCTGGTTGTCGTACTCGACGCGACCGAGATTGAACTTGATGCGCATGTCGACGATCGGCACAATAATGCCGCGCAAGTTGATCACGCCCTTGATGAACGCCGGTGCGTTAGCGATGCGCGTGACGTTGTCGTAGCCGCGAATTTCCTGCACCTTCAGGATGTCGATGCCGTACTCTTCCGCGCCCAGCGTGAAGACGAGGAATTCCTGTCCTGCCGCTTCAGCCTGGCTGACACGTTG
>NZ_JAQGMM010000159.1 GCF_028292365.1 Caballeronia sp. | reverse complement strand
GTCAGGAAGGTGGTGAGCCAGACGAGCTTGCGAAATTTGTTGTCGTCGGCTTTCACCCACACGTACGAAAGCGGCAACAACGCAATGCAGATGCCGATCAACCCGAGTTGTAAAACGTAAGTCATGCGTGCACTGTCCTCAACTTCAACTCGTCTTCAACTAGCGTTCAACCGATCCGCGACCACTTCAGCAGCTTCGCCAGATCCGCCTTGATCTTCTCCGGCTCCGGATTCTTCGGGAACCGCATCATGAGGTTGCCATTGGGATCGACCAGGAAGATGTGATCGGTGAGTTGTGAATCAGCGCCCGCCGGCAACCACGCCGCCACGGCTTTGGGGTCGGCGGCGACCAGCATGCGCGTGTCAGGTTGCGGATAAGCCGTGCGGATCACATTCGACACCGCTTTGTCGTCGGTACGAAGCCAGACGTTGACCACTCGATCGCGTTCCGCCCCTTGCAGCACGCGCACCTGCCGCATGAAGAACAGACGCGTGACGCACTGTTCGTTGCAGTCGCTGCTGTTGACCGTGACCATCAGCCATTTACCGCGTAAGGCGGTGAGCGGCATCGGCTTGCCTTGTTCGTCGGTGACGGCGAGTTGGTCGGGAATCGGCCGTTGAGGCTCGATCAGCGCACCGTAGCTCGTGGTGCCACCGGTGGGCTTGACCACGTAGTACATAAAGTAGGACGCGAGGACCGGCGCGGCGCAAACGGCCGCGAGCAGGATCAACATCCAGCGCCCCTTGTTCCATGAACCGGGCGTGCGTTCCTGCTGCTGGGCACGCGCCTTGTGAACGGCAGACGCGGACGGTCGGGGAGTTTGCATGGACAAAATGTTGCCTCTATTCGTTTGCGGCATCGCGTACTCAATTTTCACGCGATGCAATCATTCAAGCGCGGGGCGCCTGCTTCTTGGCGAACACGCCGAGGTCCGTTGCCGGCCCAATTCGCCGTGCCCGACGTTGCTCGAGGTTAGTAGGGTATCGGATCGAACCCGCGAATCAAGCCCGCGGATCAGACCTTCCTATCGAGTGGTTCGGGCGCACTCTGCCCGTCGTCTTTCTTTCCTTCGTTCTTCGCCGCGCGCCTCGCGGCGTATAGCCCGAACCCTAGCGCGGCAAGCGCCATGCCCCACCACTGCAGCATATAGCCGTAGTTGGTATCCACACCCATGGTCGGCGCCGGCCAGTCACGCACCAGTTTGTCACCGCTGTTGTTCAATTGCTGGATCACAAACGGTTGCAGCGGTAAACCCGTTTCGGCGGCATAGGCGGCGACATCGAGATTCTGCCGAATCTTTTGCTGCGCCGCGGAACCGCCATGCCCCAGCTCAAAAGCCTGCGACGCGTTCGCCCGCGCAATGCCTTCAATCTCGACTTCACCGGGCGGCGTGTCATACGGTTCAATGCCCGTGCGGTCCACCAGATTACGGGGCAACCAGCCGCGATTTACCAGCACCACCCCGCCGTCGCTGAGCTTGAGCGGCATCACGACGTAGAAACCCGGCTGGTCGTTATAGGGCCGGTTGTCGAGATAAACAACCCGATCGGGCATGAATGTGCCACGCGCCAGCACACGATGAAAATTGATGTCCTTCAACGCAATCGGCGTCGCGCCCACGCGCTGCACCGGCGCATTTTCAAACGCGACAATCTGCGCGTTCAACTGCTCTTTCTGATGCGCGCGGTCCCGTTGCCAGAAGCCAAGCCGCACCGTAACCGCCATGACGATCAGGATGATCAGCGCCGGCCAGAAGCGAATTTTCATACCGCGTTTCCACCGACGAAAACCTGAACGCCCACGCGGCATGTTACCTGCGGTGCGATAATCGAAGGATCGAACTTTCTAGGCCAACTGGCTGTTTTCATGCACATATTCGTTGCCATTGCATTCATTCTCATCATCGCGAGCCTGGGTTCGGCGCTGTACTTCATGATGACCGACAAGGGCAAGACCAAGCGCATGGTGTGGTCACTCGCCATGCGGGTCGGGTTGTCGATCTCGCTGTTCCTCTTCATCCTGTTCGCCCATTGGATGGGCTGGATTCAGTCCACTGGGATTCCGCTCGGACGCTGAAAATCGTCTAAGTACCGTCTGAATAAATGTCTTAAGTTACGCGAAAGTTGGGCTTTCCGGCAGCTCGAAGGTTCGCCCTGGGTCGCGGAATACTAGCGGGCCGTAGCGCTCAACGCTGCGACAAAACCGCGCAGGAAACTCCTTCCTCAACCTCTCGACAAGCCGCATTCAAAAGCAAAAACGCCGCCCGAGTCAGGTCGAGGCGGCGCTTTGCAAAGCATCTTTTTCAATCGACTTCGTTTCAAACCACTTCAGGCCATCCAGGCAGACCAGACGCGAGTGGGTCAATCCGTCGCAGCCGCCCAGCTGAGCGCTATCTGACTACTTACAACCAGTACACGACCACGTACAGTCCGAGCCACACCACGTCCACGAAGTGCCAGTACCACGCGGCGCCTTCAAACGCGAAATGATGCTCCGCTGTGAAGTGCCCGCGAATGACACGCACGAGAACGACGGTGAGCATCGTGCCGCCGAGAAACACGTGGAAACCGTGAAACCCCGTCAGCAGAAAGAACGTGGAGCCGTAGACGCCTGAAGCCAGCGTCAGGTTCAGCTCGTTGTACGCGTGGAAATATTCGTAGCCCTGGCAAAACAGGAAGCACAGACCGAGCAGCACGGTCGCGCCCAGCCAGATGATCGTTTTGTTCCGATGATTCTCGCGCAGTGCATGGTGAGCGACCGTCAACGTAGCGCCCGAACTGAGCAGCAACGCAGTGTTGATCGTCGGCAGCGGCCACGGCGTCATGGAGCGGAAGTGCGACACGAGTGCGGCGGGACCGTTGTTCGGCCACACGGCGGTGAAGTCCGGCCAGATCAGCTTGTAGTCGAGGCTGCCCAGTTCATGCAGCGCGATCTGGCGGGCGTAAAACAACGCGCCGAAAAAGGCCGCGAAGAACATCACTTCGGAGAAGATGAACCAGCTCATGCTCCATCGGTACGACAAATCCACGTTCTTGCCGTACATCCCGCCTTCGGATTCCCCGATGGAGTCTCCGAACCAGTGCCACAGCGTGTACAGCAGCCAAAGCAGGCCGATGACAAACGTGATCGGCGCCCATGGTTCACCATTGACCCACGACGCCAGTGAAGCCATCGAGATCAGCAGGCCGGTGGCGGCCATGATCGGATGCCTCGACGGCTGCGGGACGAAATAGTACGGGCTTTCGTTTTGACCGCTCATTATTGATTCTCCACTTCGATCCAGTTGCTTGAATTTTTT
>NZ_JAQGMM010000147.1 GCF_028292365.1 Caballeronia sp. | reverse complement strand
CGTCCACATCGAAAGTCCGCAGGGCAAACGAAGCATCGCCATTGACGACTTTTTCCTGCTGCCCGGCACTACGCCTGAACGCGAAACGTCGCTCAATGCGGGCGAACTGATTACTCACGTGACGCTCCCCGCGCCAATTTCCGGTAGTCGCGGCGTCTACTTGAAGCTGCGCGATCGCGCTTCGTACGAGTTTGCGCTGGCATCGGCAGCGGTTGTGCTGACGGTATCGTCGGGCAGGATCGATCACGTCAGGATCGCGCTGGGCGGCGTGGGCGTGAAGCCATGGCGTTCACACGAGGCGGAAGCGGCGCTTCTCGGACGCGCACCCGACGCTCCCGCGTTTCGTGCGGCAGCCGAAGCCGCGCTTCAGACAGCCCGCCCGCAAAGCCAGAATGGCTTCAAGGTCGAACTGGCGAAGCGCTGCATTCAGCACGCTCTCACGCTTGCCACCCAGACTGCCTGATACCGCCTGATTGCGTAACGCGACGACGCGTGGCGCGGAGAACACTATGCAACTAGCTACGAAGAAAGCGCAGCCATTGATTGGCGGCGATTTTCAAAGAATTGACGCCCCGCTCAAGGTGAGCGGACTCGCGACGTACACCTCGGATTTCATCTTGCCGGGGATGCTCTACGCCGTGCCCGTTTGCGCGACGATCGGCAAGGGACGCGTGACGCGCCTCGACACCGCTGCCGCCGCAAAAATGCCCGGCGTGAAGGCGGTCTTCACACGCGAGAACATCGGCAAGTTTTATCGTGTCGGCATTGCATCAGAGGCGAGGATCGATGAGAAACGCCCGCCGTTCGAGGATGACACCGTCTACTACTACGGCCAGTACATTGCCGTGGTAGTCGCCGATACCTTCGAGCAGGCAACCGCGGCGTCCGGTGTGGTGAAGGTGAGTTATTCGACGAGTCAGCCCGATGTGCGCACGGAGATGTCGGCGGAAGAAACGCCGTCAGTCGATACCCAGCGAGGCGACTCTGACACCGCCTTCGCCGCAGCGCCCGATGCGCTCAAGGTCGATTGGACCTACACCACTCCGATCGAAACGCACAACCCGATCGAACTGCACGCGACTGTCGCCGCCTTCGATGGAACAAACTATACGTTCTACGAAACATCCCAGTCGATTGTCAATCAACGGCAGGTCATGGCGCTGATGCTCGGCGTGTCGGAAGACCAGGTGCGCGTGATCATGAAATACCTAGGGTCCGGGTTCGGCGGCAAACTTTTTCCATGGTCGCACTCGTTACTTGCCGGCGCTGCGGCGCGCAATCTGCAGCGTCCCGTCAAGCTGGTGGTGACCCGCGAGATGATGTTTCATAACGTCGGCCACCGTACCAGCACGCAGCAGCGCATGCGTTTATCGACAACCCCCGACGGTCGTTTCACTTCGTTCCAGCATGACTATGTCTACCAGACGGCTCGCCGGGAAACGCGCAAGGAGAACTGCGGAGAGACGTCGGGCTACCTGTACAGCTCGCCTAACCTGCGCGTCACCGCGGCCCTTGCGCGACGAGACATTGCGCCCAGTACGTCGATGCGTGGTCCCGGCGCGGTGCCGGGCCTGTTTGCGATCGAGTCGGCCGTCGACGAACTCGCCATCAAGCTCAATGTCGATCCGCTCCAGTTGCGGCTGATCAACGAGCCGACCACGGACGAAAGCCGCAACGTGCCATTCTCGTCGCGACACCTCAAGGAGTGCCTGACACTCGGTGCTGACAAGTTCGGCTGGTCGAACCGAACGGCAACCGTCGGTTCAATGCGTCGTGATGGCCTCGTGGTCGGTTGGGGCATGGCAGCGGGGTCGTGGGCCGCGCGGCGATTGCCGGCAGAGGCAATCGTCGAATTGCATGCCGATGGGACCGCTCGCGTTGCGACGGCGACTCAGGACATTGGTACGGGTACCTACACCATCCTGGCCCAGATGGTCGCCAACCTGACGGGTATCGCCCTCAACAAGATCTCCGTAGTGATCGGCGATACACGTTTGCCGCCAGGGCCATTGTCCGGTGGCTCGATGGTGACCGCGTCACTGGTTCCCGCCGTGACGCAGGCCACCCAGGCTGCCGTCCAGCAGCTTCTTGCGACGGCCGCCGGAGCGGACAACTCGCCATTCAAGGGACAGTCAGTGGACGTGCTGGGTTTCGAACAAGGCATGGTTTATCGCAAAGGGACATCGCCCGGAGCGGGTGTGCCTTTCGAGCGAATCCTGTCGCCTGCGCAGATCAGCATCGTGTTGGGCAGAGGTCGTTCCGGTGCGAGCGGGGCAGATGCCGATGCAAACAAAGTGTCGATTCACTCGTATTGCGCGCACTTTGTTGAAGTCACGTGGCAGTCGGAAACAGCACGGTTACGCGTCAGCCGTGTCGTGAGCGTGATCGATGGCGGCAAGATTATTAATGCGCGCACGAGTCGGAACCAGATCGAAGGGGCGATCGTGATGGGTGTGGGTATGGCGCTGTTCGAGGAAACGCACTACGACTCGCGTTCAGGCGCGCCGCTGAACCGCAATCTCGCCGACTACGTGATGACCACGCATGCCGACTCGCCAAAGATGGACGTGACGTTCCTGGACTATCCGGATTTCGCACTGAATCCGCTCGGTGCACGAGGGATCGGAGAGATCGGCATGGCAGGCGTCGCGCCTGCCATTACGAATGCCGTCTATCACGCGACGGGTGTACGTGTACGCAATCTCCCGGTGAAGATCGAAGACTTGTTAGCAGCGCCGGGAGCGGCGTAAATGTCGCGCCCGCTGATTACATCGGCGGCGCAACACCATCCTTCTCGACCACGACGCGCGAAGCTGCATACTCGGTGCCGCTCACCGGCGACGCCACGATAAACACCTTCTTGCCCGCAACCAGGTCCGTGCGCGCAGCCGGCGCGAACGTCACCACAGGCACGCCGTCCGGCACCGTCACCGTGTTGGTGCCGCCCTTGTACGACAGCTTTAGATCACGACCGCTCGTACCCGTCACGATTTGATCGACATTCGCATTCGTCATCGTGCTATTCGGCGAGAGGTCCCACGCGTAATGGCCTTCACCCGATCCGCGTGCCGCTTCCGGGAATACCAGCACTTCGGTCGCCGTCATCTTGCCGTCGGTACCCGTGGTCGCTGCCGTGCCGATAAACGAGCCGGCCTTGATGTCGGCGAGCTTGATGTTCTTCACGGCCGTAACCGGTGTGTCCTGCTTCAAGTCGATCGTCACGGTGTCGCCGCTGCGACGATGCACAGTCAGCGTATCGCCGGACAACGAGACAATATCGCCACGAATACGCGCTGGTTTAGCCGCCGGCGCCTGGGCAAACGCAACGCCCGCAAACGCGAGCGCAGCGACCGATACACCGAGTTTCAAACGCAAAGAAGTAGATGACGCAATAGACATGGAGGCTCCAGTTTTAGTATTTAACGCGAGAAGGTTCAGGCACCACCGAACCAGTTGTAACCCTGGTTCTCCCAATAACCACCGGGATATTCGTTCGTCACGGTAATCGCGACAATGTGCTTCGGGTTCTTGTAGCCGAGCTTCGTCGGCATGCGCAGCTTCATCGGAAAGCCGTATTTCGGCGGCAGGACCTGACCGTCGTACGTCAGCGTCAGGAGCGTCTGCGCATGCAGCGCAGTCGGCATGTCGATGCTGGTTGAATAGTTATCCGCGCAGTGGAACGCCACGTATTTGGCCGTGGTGTCAGCGCCGGAATGCTTGAGGAAATCAGAGAAACGCACGCCGCCCCACTTGCCAATAGCGCTCCATCCTTCAATGCAGATATGCCGCGTCACCTGGCTTTCCTGCGGCAACGCACGCAGCTCTTCAAGCGTCCAGACGTTCTTGCCCTTCACGAGGCCACCGACCGGCAGCTTGTATGTGGCTGCGTCGACGATGGGTACATCGTCTATGTCGTAAAACGCGTTGAACGGGAACGGCCGCGTGATCATCGACTCGGGATAAGTCGGCGCGAGCTTGTTCGGATCGAAGAGGAATGCCTGTGCCTCGTCGTTGAAACGCGACATGGTCCGTAGCACGGTGTTGACGGATTTATCGTCGGAGATATTGCAGCCCGACAGCATCATGAGACCGCCAAGCGACAAGATGCGCTTGCCGAAAAGCCGCCGCGCCGGCGCCTTCAGTTCATTGCGCGCATCCTTGAGGATGTTGTCGACATCGAGATTTGACGCAATGAGTTCGCTCTTTCTGTTCAGCATGGTTCAGCGGCCCCGGATCATCAGCAACAACGAGCGTGGAACGAGCGCGACCATCACCACGTGCAATACGAAAAATGCCACCAGGAAACTCATCGCGAAGAAGTGGACCACGCGGGCGTTGTCATAGCCGCCCATGAGGTCGCGCAGCCACGGGAATTGCACCGACTTCCAGACCGCAAGACCCGACAGGATAACGACAACAATATCCACGATCACCGCCAGATACGCGGCCTTCTGCACCGCGTTGTAGTGCGTGAGATCGTCATGCTTGAGCTTGCCGGTCAGCGCGGCGCGCAGATCGCCGAACAGGCTTTTGATGCTGAGCGGAAAGAGCTTGCGGCGGAAGCGTCCGGAGATGATGTTCAGCCCCACATACACCAGGAAGTTCGCGACCAGCACCCACATGGCCGCGAAGTGCCACAGCAACGCGCCGCCCAGCCATCCGCCCAAGGTGATGCTTGAGGGAAAGACGATCGAAGGAAAAATCGGCGATGCGTTGTAGACCTGCCAGCCGCTCGTCACCATGACCACGACCGCCAGCGCGTTGATCCAGTGCGTAACGCGAACCCAGCCGGGCTGGGTGATGACATGAGTCGAAAGTTGAGTCGAAGATGAATTCAAGCTCGCCTCGTGGTGGATGGATCGATCAGGGTGCGAAGATGCGGTGATTCGAGGATTCGGGGGACTTGATAAGCACATGGCCACGCAGTCGGATGCTACGCGCGAAGGCCTCGTCTGATTGCATCTTAGCGACCGCACGCTGATTTGCGCATGACGGGTTAATGACTTTTTTGTCATCTTTTCCCCGCGCCGAAGCAGGTGGATAGAATGGACCATATTTCTTACGCAAAGCAATGCACCCGCAGCATGACCATCCTGGTTATAGAAGACGACCGCAAGACCGGCGACTACCTGAAAAAGGGGCTCACGGAGTCCGGGTATCAGGTCGACCTGATCCGCAACGGCGCCGATGGCCTGCATCAGGCGCTCGCGCATCCTTACGAGCTGATCGTGCTCGACGTGATGTTGCCCGGTCTCGACGGCTGGCAGATCATGCAGGCGTTGCGCGCCAAACGTGACCTCCCGGTCATCTTTCTGACCGCGCGCGATCACGTCCGGGACCGTATTCACGGCCTCGAACTGGGGGCGGATGACTACCTCGTCAAGCCCTTCTCGTTCACCGAACTCGTACTGCGCATCCGCACGTTGCTGCGGCGCGGCGTAACACGCGAGTCGGACGTATTCCAGGTCGCGGATCTTCACGTCGATGTCCTGCGGCGCCGCGTGACGCGCCAAGGTATGGACATCGCGTTGACGAACAAGGAATTCGCGCTGCTCCATCTCTTCTGCAAGCGGCAGGGCGAAGCGTTGTCGCGGACCTTGATTGCATCGGAAGTGTGGGACATGAATTTCGACAGCGATACCAACGTAGTCGATGTCGCCATCAAACGCCTGCGCGCGAAACTCGATCAGCCCTTCGATATCAAGCTGATCCACACGGTGCGCAGCATCGGGTATTCGTTCGGTGCATCCGGGGACTCGCATTGAGTCCGCTGTGGCGTTCGCGTTCGCTGGTCCTGCGCATCACGTGCCTGTTCGCGCTGATCGTGTGCGTGGTGGTCAGCATGGTCGGAGGATCGCTGTATCACGCGACCAGCGCCACGCTGTCCACGCGCGCCGACTACCAGTTGATCGGGCGGGTCGAACACTTTCGTTCGCTGCTGCACGACCTCTACACGATCAAGGAAATCGAAGCGCGGCCCAAGCTGTTCGAGACCATGCTCGGCGACAGTCAGGACGTCATTATTTTCCAGCGTCCGGGCCTCGCGCCGTTCATCAGCGTGAACCCGGAAAACATGCCGTTGCCGCCGCTCGTTCCGGTGCCCATTCAGCGCGCCGTCAGCCTCGACGCGCTTTATGAAGGCACGCGTCGGGACGGGGTGCGGATGCGCTGGGTCGCGGCGCAAGCGCGCGTGGGCGACAGCGGCGAGGTCATCGAGATCATCGCGGCACATGTGATGACCCAGGAAGCGCGCGTGTTGTCGGCGTATCTCCTGCGTGTCTGGATCACCGTGGTGAGCGCGGTGCTGATTACCGCGCTGCTCGCGTGGTGGGTATCGAGCCGTGGTCTTGCGCCGCTGCGAAAAATGGCCGACAGGGTCGCCGGGATCACACCCGACACTTTGTCCGCGAGACTCGATATAGAAAACACGCCGACCGAACTGCAGAGCCTGGCGATGTCGTTCAACGCCATGCTCGACCGCCTGGCAACCGGTTATGAACGGCTGCTGCAGTTCTCCGCGGATCTGGCGCACGAGGTACGCACGCCTATCGGCGTGTTGATCGGACAGACGCAGGTCACGCTCGCGCATACGCGCAGCGAGAGCGAATACAAGAGCGTGCTGGAGTCGAATCTGGAGGAACTGGAGCGGCTGGGGCGCATCGCGCAGAACATCCTGTTTCTTGCGCAGGCGGATCACGAGCGGCAGGACATAGAGCGCACGCCGCTGAACATTCGCGAACAACTGGAAACCATTGCGACGTACTTCGAAGGACTCGCGGACGAACGCAATCTCAGCTTCGAAGTGCATGCCGAGGGTGAGATGTGGGCTAACGCGATCATGTCCCGGCGCGCGATCAGCAATGTGGTCGTCAACGCGGTGCGTTATGCCGAAGCCGGCACCACGATCCGGCTGACCGGTAGCGAAGATGCGCAAGGGGCACGGGGTTCCGTTATCGTGATCGGCAATCAAGGGATGCGAGTCGCGCCCGACGATCTCGCGCGCCTGTTCGACCGGTTCTATCGTGGCGATGCAGCCCGCAGCGAGTTCACGGAATCCAGCGGCCTGGGGTTGTCTATCGTACAGGCGATCATGCGACTGCACGGCGGGTCGGCGTCGGTGAGTTGTTCAGCGGACGGCTGGATCGAATTCACCCTTCGATTCGCCGCCCTGCCGAATTCCACCCCGCATTCCACCCT
>NZ_JAQGMM010000109.1 GCF_028292365.1 Caballeronia sp. | reverse complement strand
CCGCCCCACTCGCTCGGCAAATGACGTAAGCGCTATCAGGGACGCCGCCGACCATATTTCCCGAGGCCCCACGGCGGGCAAAAAAGTGCACCTGTCGAATGCCCTTGAATTGGCCGCCCGCTCGAATCGCTCCAACGCTTGCCTGTCGACTCCTGCGAGTCCATCGCCAGGAGGGCTCTCCCCTAATTCAACGTACACCAGCCGTCTTACGCCGCCCCCTTCGAATCCGTCGCAATCGGGTAAGCCGCGATTGAACGAGCCGGCCGTCGTGATTCCGCAGCGCGCGAGCTCCTGTGAGTGTTCAAGCCAGTCTTCTTGAGCGAGGCCAGTATCGGCATTAATAAATCCCGGAACGCAGACGATCTCATGACCCGGAAGAACCTCCGTGCGCCGCGATGTCTTCGGCGGCAGGATGCGTTCTATTTTTGCCCCGTCTATTTCGATGTCGCCGCGCATAAAGCTGTGCGTGGCGGAATCAAAATACGTCGTATCGGCTATGACCCATTGAGCCGTGCGGCCGGCAAGGTTCTCTAAGACGCTCATGTTGCACCTGTACTGTTGGGGAGCGAGGCTGTCGTGGTGCGCTGCCGCAATGACCTTTGTATTTGTACTCTCGACCATTGCGCAACGACTTTAAGAATCGGGAAAGTCACCAGATCCGGGCTTAGTGCTTTTCTATTTTCTGATCCCAGTGCGAGGCGTTGCCGCCGACGCGTTGTCCCTTTATGTGGCCGCGTTGCAAAGCAATAAGTTGCTCTTGAATGAGATGATCTCCAGGCATCAGCGGGGACGTCCCGTGCTCGGTCACCCGGTGATAAACCCCACCCCGTGACGGCCTCGTCATGCACCATGGGTCGCCAGGGCCAAGGCGGACGCACCGAGCGCGCAGTCATAGATGGTCTCCGTTTCATTCGGGCATCGTGGCTTCATGGCTTCTGAAAATCCACGCGATCGCTTCACCCGTATTTTCTTGGGAGTGTCCATGGCTGAGGAGAAAGGCAATGTGCGGAGCCACACCATCTGCTGCAAGTACTCACGCGGCGCACGCGTATCAATCTCTCGGAAAACTATGACTCGTCTCTTGCCACAGAAAACGGGAAAGCGTTTCGTTTGAGTCATTCCTTTGAGTCATTCGTTTGAGTCAATCGTTTGAGTCAATCATTTAACTCATTCCATGGCGTCTGGTTTTAAGGAACGGGCAGTTCATCTAAGTACCGCGGCACAAACTCTTTAAGGTGACAACGTCTAGGGATATCCCGAAGGTGCGATGTCGGCGAAGTCACCGTCAAGCGCTTGTGATCTCTCAGTCGACGCGCCGATGGACCGGTCGTTGACAGAGCGGCGGGAAGCGCATTCCCTTGCGTCACAACCGTGCAAATGGGCGGTCTCGTTGTCGGCTGCGAGCGGTAACTGCGTGTTACCAATCTCGCAAGCTGGTTTCACTTGTGAGCGAGACCCGCACATAGACTCCTGTGACTGGACGGCATCCGGGTCCGGCCATTTTGGAGCTGCAAATGAATACACCCAATGTGGTCACTGCGATAGCCGCGCTGGCATTACTGACGGCCGTCGGCACGGTACACGCCGCGGGATCTCTGAAAGGCGCGGTGGCCGGCCACGTCGCAGGCCACCATGCCTTAATCGGAGCTATGGGCGGTTGGATCGTGGGGCATCACTATGCAAAGGAAAACGAGAAAGTGCGTGCGGTAGCCTTGAATCAACGCTCCGCGGTCGCGCCGTCGTGATGGTCGGCAGCAGATTCGTGTTATCGCACGCACAGATTTTTGCGTCGTACCCGGTCTAATAGACGCATTACTGCGTTCCGTCCCGCCTCGGATGGAGGAAGGTCGTGTCAGGGACTTATGCGGTCACCGTCTCATCACATTGGAGAGTTCCATGCTGCGAATCCGTAGCCTTCGAGTTACCGCTCACTTGGCAGACACAGAGATGTGCGCCGAGTACTGCGCGCAGACCGGCCGTCTTCGCATCCTGAAAGATGGCGCGCTCGTGCGCGAGTGGTTTCCGCCAAATTCGTGGATGGCCATCGCGTCAGTTGCCGGCGCTCGCAATTGGGGAACACGACCCGATTCGAATGAGCTTCGGGCGTTGCTGGAAAGCCATATGTCGCTACCGCACATCGGCTAGTTGTCGCTGGCACCAGGGTGTGGCAACCAGAGCAGTTTCTGTTATTGAGTATGGAAACGGCAGCCGACGTCATGGGGTTTGCAAGTCAGCGAGTGGCGTCGTTCGTTCGCCGCCATCAACCCATTTTTGCAATCCCATTGCCGCGCCGACGTCGTTGACCACGACGCCGAATGGAAAACGCCCCTCGGATTGTCGTCGCGAGGGGCATTCCCAGGTCAGAACACGTTCGCTTAAAACGCGTCGCTTACAGCGCGTCGCTTACAGCGCGGCGTCCTTCAGCTTCTTAAGCGGGCGTACCTTGAGGCGCACCGAAGCGGGCTTCGCCGCAAACCATTTGTCTTCACCCGTGAACGGGTCCTTGCCGAAGCGCTTCTTCTTGGCCGGCACGTCTTGCGCGACCACCTTCAGCAATCCCGGCAGGGTGAACTCCTGCGCGCCCTTCTTGTGGATGGATGCGAGTACCGTTTCTTCGAGGGCCGCCAACAGCGCCTTGGCCGCCTTCGGCTCCACGCCTGAACGCTCGGCCAGGTGAATGGTCAGCGATGTTTTCGTAAACGTATCCTTGATTGGTTTCAAGGGAGCCGCCGCAACGGGCTTTTTCACTGCAGGTGCGGCTGCCTTCGTAACGGCTGGCGCCGCTTTCTTGCTGACAGTTGTCGCTTTCTTTGTAGCGGGCGCTGCTGCTTTCTTAGGAGCAGGAGCCGCAGTTTTCTTGGTAGCGGTTGTTGCCATGAATGCCTCTCTTCTAGTCAAAGGTTGCCCAAGGCCTTTGCCTTTGCGCCGTCACCGACTAACGCAAAGGTACAAATTCTCGGGTTGGCGCCAGCGTAACAACACCGCCATGAAGACGCAACGTCTGGGGCCATTAATCAACGGGCTTTTCGCATAAAAATCACGAAAATGATGACCTGTGCCTTGTTTCATGGACGCGGGTCTAGTAGAACCCTAACCCTTCAAGGCGTGGAGAGCGCTCGAAGATGGTCAAAACAAACAACAGCCCCGTGCTTCGACGGTCGTTGTGTGGCGCAAAACAGTGGCTCACCTCGCATGGAGTCGTCGTTATCGGGCATCCACAAACGCAGGCTCCTGGACTCAAATACGCGAACGACTCTCACCGGTCCAACCGTCATCGTGGGTTACATCTGCGAAACGCGAAGACCCTATCAGCGCTTTCACACTCTCGAAGCTCATGGCATAGTTCGGCCATATTCATTTAAGGAGCTCACAATGCCGACCCTCGAACAGATCCAGCAAAAGATGAAGAAGTTGCAGGTGCAAGCAGATACGTTGATTGCGAAAAAGGCGCAAGCCGCGGTCGATCAAATTCGAAAAATTATGCTGGCGCACGGTTTGACTACGGTCGACATTGAAGCCAAAGCAAAGGCAAATCGCGAAGCGAAAGCGGTCAACGGGAATGCCCAAAATATCAAAGCGAAGGTCGCTGGTCATCTAAATGGCAGGACCCCGCCGAAGTATCAACATCCTAAGACAGGCGCTACCTGGACCGGTCACGGCCGCGCACCGGCATGGATTGCGGGCGCCAGGGATCGCAACAGGTTCCTGATCGCGAGTGGACCTGCCGCTGTTCGCCTGCCAAGCGTAAGCCCTGTGAGTAAGGTCAAAAATGCAACCGGGAGAGCCTCGTTGGCTACAGATGCACTTGCTTCCAAAGGACATAAAAAAGGACCGCAGCCCGCAAAATATCTCGACCCGAAGACTGGAGCAACGTGGAGCGGACGTGGTCCGGCACCCGCATGGCTCGCAGCAGCGAAGGATCGGACGAAGTTCCTGGTTGAGGGTGCCAACCCCGGTTCGGCAGACGCGGGCAGCGCGAAGCTTGCACGGGAAAACACTTCCGCCAAAAAGGTAGCGAGAAAAGCTTTAGCTACGAAACCTGCTGCCAGGAAGGCGGTGACCGCAAGGACCGTGGGTGAAAAAGTTGCTGTGAACGCGACGCGCAAGGCACATGCAAAGTAGACACTGACGAAAAAGACGTCACCAAAGAGTACGTCTTTGAGTACCCCGTCAGTGGTTGCCGGGACCCGTGCCGGCTCAACGACCTGAATGCAATCGCCCGGTTTGACCAGCGACAACTTGCCGTGCGCTTGTTACAGGCTGGCCATACGCTGGCCATACCGGGCGGACGAAGGACACGGACGTCTTATCAGGATTACGCATCATGATTTCATGACTTGATCAAGATGTCGTGCGCTGTCATTCAAGACGACTCCGCAAGCACCTTCTCCTCTGGTTCGGCCCTTCGCACAGGCGCAAAACCCAACGATCGCGCGAGCCGGGCCGCGCGAGTTCTAACCTGCCCCCAGTTCGTGTTCACCATATGGAAAGTCCACGCCGAAGAGACGTTCCGGTTACTCCAGTACGACTTGAAACGCTCGGAACCCACCCCGAAATCCAGATCGAAGCGCTGCTCGAAAGCCCATTTCACGCAATGTTCGACCGCTATCGAGCCAGGACCGAACTTCCCATACTTCTCGTCGAAACCACCAATGATCGCGTTGGCGCAGGGGTTCCCCTTTGTCACGATCAAGCCAGCGATGGGCGCGTTATCTAGCGAGACGACAATGAGGCGCGCCACTACGTGACCGTCGGGTGCGCTGAGCAGCGCGACGAGGAAGCTCTGGAATTGAGACGATTCCAACCAGTCACCATGTTTGTCGACTCGGTCGCTCCAGCCGCGCTTCCACTTCAGCATCCGGTCGACCATGGTTGCGATCCCTGCCGTGTCTGCCGGATCTGCCATGTGTATGACTAGCTCTCCTTCCTTGGACAGACGGCGTTGAAGCGCTCCGGGCTTTTTGCCGTACAAGGTCCCCAGCTTTCCGCAAAACGCATCCCAGTCGGTTTCTTCTCTCAGCTTCGCGATCCAGGAGTCATCCCGCTTGGCGCTCACGACACGGCGATGCCGCCGCGCAAGATCGTACAGTTCGGATCCTTCGTGGGTGTACGGCAAGTGCATGAAATCGGCGCCACAGCGACGACATGCCGATTGCCACGCGCCCTCGATCAGCGCGGCAGCGGATTGATTACTTTCCACAAGAACGCTGGTGTAGTCGCCGGCGTCCGGGCTCAGTGGAAGTAAATAAGTCCATAAAGCGCGCCTGTAGGTAACGAGGGGCCATACCATTACCAGGCGCCCTTTTTCTCGACACACGAGGCAGCGCAGGCGCCTGCCTTGAGGCTTGGCTACGTGAAGCCACGCGAGCAGGCAAACACTGAAGGCCTGATAGTAGCGGCCGTTTGCTCTAGACCAAAGCGCGTCCCAATCGTCCCGCAGAGCGCGGAACTGGGTTTCGTCGCTAACGATTTCATATTGCAGGTCTCTGTCGTGCATGGCATCTCGAAGAATGATCGTTGTTGGGCGCGGTCATGGCTCTTCTCCCCAAATGCATCACTCGGAACGGCCGGCGAACACGTTCGGATTCAATGTTCCCAAGTACTGTAGGGGAAACCCCTGCCTGCATGTTTTCTGACCTTTCCACACAGGCAGATAAGCATTCTCCTCCCCGCGTATAACAACACCGTTACCTTACGAACATTTCGAAAGCTGCATCGACTAGCGCGTCGTACTACAAGAAGGACCCCTGCGAAAGCCTTCGCTGCATACCGGCGGATTCATCTGGAACTCCGTGCTCGCGACGAGACACCCGCTATGTCCCCCCTCCTGTTTCCAGGTCACGCATGGGGCACGATTTGTGGCGCCCTGGAACGGGGTACAGCGGGAGATTTTTGCAGACGCATGTAGTTGACTCCCACTTCATTCCCCGTATGAGTTCGACCGTAAAGCTCACTCTTTGGGCGCGAATACCCGCCTATCGCCTTGATTAAGGGAATCGCAAGAGCTCCTGTTTCTGTCGATAAAAATGCAATACCGGGCGCCTCAAGCGTTGCTCCATTCGTGGCAAGATGCCACTGTCAACAATCTGCCAGGGCGGCGCTTGTGCTTGCTTGTGGTTTTAACGCAAGAGGAAAAGTCTGTTCATGGACGACCACGCACGTGCGTTTAACGGGCTGCGCCCGCGATTGCAGAAGATTGCGTACCGAATGCTAGGGTCGGTTGCCGAGGCCGAAGATATCGTGCAGGACGTCTGGCTGCGTTGGCACGCGGCAGCCCGTGAAGCCATCGATAACGCGGAAGCGTGGCTGGTCTCCGTCACCACGCGGATGTCCATTGACCGTCTGCGCGCGGCGAAGATTCAACGCGAACACTACGCAGGCATATGGTTGCCCGAACCCCAGATGACGGACTTCCCTGCGACGCCAGAGGAGGCCACGGAGCGCGCCGACGACATCTCCGTGGCGTTCCTGATACTGCTCGAGCGGTTGACGCCGGAAGCACGGGCAGCGTTCCTGCTGCGCGAGGTCTTTGACGCCGACTATGACGAAGTCGCACACGCCATCGGCAAGACGGAGGCGGCATGCCGTCAACTGGTAAGCCGTGCAAAAGTGCAACTACGCGACGAACGCCAGCGCTATACGGTACCGCGCGAGACGCATCTTCGCCTGCTGCGAACATTCGCGCAGGCGCTGGAGCGCGGTGACTTCCCCGCGATCAATGCATTGCTGGCGGAAGACGCGATGCTGATTGGCGACGGCGGCGGAAAAGTCCCAAGCTTCCCGAAACCGATGACGGGCGGCCAGCGTATCGCGCAACTTTTCTACGCATCGTCGCGGCGCTATGGCAGCGAGCTCAGCGTCAAGCTCGTGGTGCTTAACGGTCAATGGGCGCTGTTGCGGTTTCTCGAAGGCAAACTCGAGTCGGCACAGTCGTTCGAGACAGACGGCAAACGCATCGTTCGTATTCATGTGCAGCGTAATCCTGACAAACTCGCGCGCATCGCGGCAGCACACATCAACGGCTGAACGCCGCTCTTTCGCCGGCGCGGGATTGCTTCAACTCGTCGACTCGTTAATTGGTGCCTCGCGGACAACACTGTGAGCCCATTCGTGTGCCTACCGCGGCACGCTGCGCGCCCCTACGATGACCTCGTGCGGTTCATAGCCGCCACATTCCCGCTAACGACACTCGCCATGCAGGATGTTCACTCATCGTCGCCAGGAGAAATCATGACGCAGCGTATCAACTATTTTCAGCAATCGCCGGAACTGCTCAAGAAGTTCCTTGAACTCAGCCACCTGCTTAAAGACGGCGCAATTGAAGAATCAACCCGTGACCTCGTGTCGATCCGTGCGTCCCAAATCAATGGCTGTGGATTTTGCCTGGACATGCACGTGAAGGAAGCGCGTATCCACGGCGAGCGCGAACTGCGCCTTCATCATCTCGCGACATGGCGCGAGTCGACGCTCTTCGCACCGCGCGAACGCGCCGCGCTTGCCTGGACGGAAGTGCTGACCAAGCTTCCCGAACACGGCGTGCGCGACGATATCTATGAGCGCGTGCGTACCCAGTTCTCCGAAAAGGAACTCTCGGACCTGACGTTCGACGTGATGGTCATCAACGGATGGAACCGCGCGAACGTTGCATTCAAGACGGTGCCGGGTTCGTCCGACAAGGCATTCGGTCTGGACAAGGCTAATCTCGTCTGATCTCATGGTGACGCTGATTCTTCATGTCGACCCGCGCGGACGGGCCGCGTCGCCTGGAAACATACGTCGGGAAACATACGTCAGGAATACACCACCATGCTTCGTCTGAAAAATACGGCACTGGCCGTGCTCGTCATCGCCAGCGCGTCGATGGGTTCGATGGGTTCGATGGGCATGGCCCACGCCGAGGCGCCTGGCGCAATCGTCACACCGCTGATGACGAAACCCCTCGACGAATATCCGGGCAAGGAAGCCTTGATGATCACCGTCGAGTATCCCCCCGGTGCCGCGGACCCCGTCCATCGGCATCATGCGTACGGTTTTATCTACGTACTGGAGGGATCGATCGTGATGCAGGTCAAGGGCGGCAAGGAGGTCACGCTGACGCCCGGACAGACCTTCTATGAAGGTCCAAACGACATTCACACGGTCGGACGCAACGCAAGCCAGACCCAGCCGGCCAAGTTCATCGTGCTACTGCTGAAGAACAAGGGTGCGCCCGTTCTCGTTCCGGAAAAGTAAGCGTATCTGCATTGCGTGCATCGACTTAAAAAAAACGGCGAACCCTGTCACAAATGGCAGCGCTGGCATGTCTAGTCGCTATGGACTATACGACTCGCGCTTCCATGTCAGATTATCTATCACGCCCCTCTCTCGCCGGCGCCGACGACCCGTTTGCAAGCAGCTTTGCGACCAGTTACGCCGGCGTCGTTTCTTTTCTGGCCGTCGCCAACGAAGGTAGCTTTGCCCGCGCGGGCGATCGCCTGGGCATCGGCCGCTCCTCTGTTAGCCGCAACGTGCAGAAACTCGAGGCTCAACTCAACGCGCGCCTCTTTTTGCGCACGACGCGCAGCACGTCGTTGACGCGCGAGGGCGAGCTCTTTTACGAGAACTGTCAGCCTGGTATTGAGCGCCTCGCCCAAGCGCTCGACGACATGCGAGAGCTGCGCAACGGGCCGCCTCGGGGCCATCTGCGCATCGTCTCGACACCAGGCTTCGGCCGCAAGATTGTCGCGCCGCTGCTGAAGGGCTTTCATACGCAATATCCCGGGATCACCCTCGAATTTCTGCTTAACGATCGCCCTGCCGACTTCACTGCCGATCGCGTCGACGTTGCGTTTCGCGACGGGCGCATGGAAGACAGCGGGATCGTGGCGCGTCAGCTGATACCGATGCAGATGATCGTCTGCGTGTCGCCCGCGTATGCTCGAATACACGGCTTGCCGCGGCATGTCGATGAACTGGCGAATCATCGCTGCATCAACTTCCGCACAGCGGCTGGCCGCATAAGGGAGTGGGAATTCAAGGTCGACGGTCTCGCGCAGCGGCGCCAACCCGGCGCGCAGCATACATTCAACCACCCCGATCTGATCGTGCAGGCCGTGCTCGACGGGCTGGGCATTGCCCAGTTGCCCGCCTATCAGGTGTGCGATCTGCTGAGTGACGGCCAGTTGCTCAGTTGTCTCGCGCAGCACGCACCCGACGACGGCGGCCACTACATCTGCTATCTCAGCCGCAAGCAACTTCCAGCCCGGATCCGCGTGTTCATCGACTACATAACCGAGAGCACGAGAGCGCTCGACCTCCAATGCTTGACGACGATGACGACGCTCGGCTGACAAGCTCTGATCAGCAATGCATTGATTGGTGCGCCACACGCAACATGGTGGGTCCCTCTGCTGCCCTACCGCATGACGTAGCGCGCGCCTACGATGCCTCCAGTGCGGATGACGCTCGCGAAGGATAAAGCGGTCCGCCTGCATGCATGGAAGGAGATTGAACATGAACCGGATGGGCCCTTGGCCGCATATTATCGACTGCTTGCGTGCAAGCACTCCCCGTACAGCACACTCGACTCGCAAGCCTGCCACGCTTGCACGCTGCAGTCCCGCGCCGAATGCAACGACTCACACCGCGTCCATCAGGCACATCGAATGGCAGACCATGCACACGATCCGCGTTTCGTGGAGCGACCCGACTCTCGGCCAGTGCCACGATCAAACGTGGCGCGCTGGCTCGGCGCGCACCGAAGGCGTTTGTGTGTTGACGGGTGTTCCGGTGCGTCGGGGCGACGCCGTTTTTCGGCCGCTCGCACTTGGACGCGACGCACCGGTCAATGCCCCCCACATGATTCTCGCCAATACGCTGCGGCAGGATAAGCCGGGCGTTGCCCGACAAAACCCTGGACGCAGTGTTTGCCGCATCGTTGTGCCAGAGACCTTGAGACGTGGCGAAAGCCTCGCTCAACTTGACCACCGAACGCGTGAGCTTGTTGCTTATGTTGAATGCACCAGGGATCCACGATTCCCTGTGGCAGGACCACGGCGATGGAAGATCAAACTCAACCGCGATCGCAGGGTCAACCGTTCATCAGGCGTTGACCGAAACCTGCCCGCAGTCGCAAACAGTGAGTCGTCATTTATCGCGCCCGGCGCCTGCGCCAACCCGCCATCATGCGCAGCAGCAGCAAGACCAGGACTGCGATACCGGTACCGCTAGTGACCGGAATGAATATCGCCAAGAAGGGGTCGTATTTGCTGGAGACCTTCCCTAGCCAGTATTTCTCGATCAACGCTTCCAGCGTTGCCCCCAAAGAGAGCAGGAACAGCACGGCGGCCAAAAGAAGCAGCCCCGCCATCACCGCGCTGATAGTCCCGCGTGGGGCGACTACGTGTCGCCGGGATGCTGATGATTGCCCGTTGAGCGGAACTCGAGTGGTCATGGTGATTTCGTTCTGATTTTTCGTGCGGTAAGGCGCGGCACAGGTGTACGTTTTACGAGAAATGCCAAAGGTGAAAAGGCTTCTTGCAGCGACCCGAATCACGCAAATTGGCGCTTCGCCATTGGCAGATTAACCCGAATAATATTCGAACTCCATCCTGACCTCTTGCTGCAGGAGCTGCGGTATGTTTGATTCCACGAGTAGGTTTCCAGACGCTGCTCTCGCCGCGAGTCACCAGCGGTTCAACCGTGCCGCTCGCGCAGCGCGGCAGGCAAACGCCTACGGAAGTAGGAGTCCATGGTTCCAGGCATAAAGATAGCGGTGCTTGGCCGTTGCCAGAAGGTTAGCTCGAACAAGCCGGTATGCGCGAGTTCGTGGAACAAACCTCAGGCGTTGGGTTGTGCCGGACTGGCAGAACGACTACCGACCCGCAAGTCTGCCAAATCATGAACAGACGCCGTCACGCATGCAGCCATCCCGCGATTTTTAATAGCGTGGCTTGCTGCAGCTCGTCGGCGAGCGGTCAGAAGACCGGTGCAATGGAATAATGTTTGTCGGTGATTTCTTGGCGACACACTGACAGGCCCAATAAGTTTCATCGCCAATCACATGTTTTGTCAAAACGCAATCGTCCGCGCAATCGTCGCTCTGGCATCCGAATACTGCCTCAGCAGGGCTACCCGAATCGAGTACGCACCACACATTGCACAAGCCGCAACGGGAAGATCGAACGATGTCCTTGATCGCCGAAGGATACTCTGAGCGTTCTAGCGCACGCACGACCGTTTCACCGTCCCGCTGAAACACCGTAAGAAGTTTCCCGACCACCTTGACCATGCGTCCCCCTGCGAGAAGGTTATTGTCTATAAACCGATCACACATCGCGCATGAGCGTGCGCGCTACGCAAATAACGCCCAGGGCAAGGGCACGGCCATCGCCGGTAACCTCAGGAAACCCAAGCGTCGTGCTGGCTACCCTGCTGAAGATAGCGCTCACCATTCACGCGCGCTTCATACGAACTGTGGTCGTTGCTGAAGATCCTGTTGCAGTCTCCGTACTATCCCTTACTGCTCATCGTTGGACGCTGGATAGCGTGTTCATCGTTGTCATTTCTGCCTATACGTTAGCCGCGATTGCGGAAGTTTCCAATCGGTTAACTTATCGATGGTCACGATGCAGTCAACCCAACGCTATACAGTGCGCGGCGGTAACAAGCAAAAAGCGGCCTTTCTCCATGCTGGTCGTGCGGCACGAAAGACTGAGCCGAATGAGTCTCTTCCTGGTGAAGAGAGGTACGCGATTTGATGTTGTATTGCGCGGCAATGGACTACCATCGACGAGATGGACAGCACGAGTACGCGGCACGAGTTGCGATTTCCGTCGGTGTGCGATTGCTGCACCGTGTCAAAATTGTGGCCCCCATCGATACCAACCGGTGACATCAACCAGCACTCGTTGCCATATAGCGGAGACCTATCAATGGCATTGCAGGAATCTAATTCTGTTGATGGTCACACGGGCTTATATTTAACTGGAGTAGGCTCGCCATCACGAGCAGTGCTCGTTCAATGTACGCGACAAGATTGCTTGCTGGAGTTGGAGTAATAGCTTGCGCCCAGGGTGATGAACAGCAAGAGCCCGCCACGGGATTTCCCGGCAGACCCGCGGGCGCGGGATCGTCGACGCAATGCACCATGAAAGTCTGACGCCCTTAAAGAATAAGTAGTGGGTACGTCCTCTCAAGGAGATAACGCATGTCAAACGAAGCAAAGTGCCCGTTCAATCATGCCGCCGGCGGCGGTACGACGAACCGTGACTGGTGGCCCAAACAACTGCGGGTAGACCTGCTCAGCCAGCACTCCAGCAAGTCCAATCCGCTGGACAACAGCTTCAATTACGCCGAGGCTTTCAAGAGCCTTGACCTGGCTGCAGTCAAGAAGGACCTTGCAGCGCTGATGACCGATTCGCAAGATTGGTGGCCGGCGGACTTCGGCCACTATGGCCCGCTCTTTATCCGCATGGCCTGGCACAGTGCTGGCACGTACCGCATTGGCGACGGCCGTGGTGGTGCCGGGCGCGGCCAGCAGCGTTTTGCGCCGCTCAACAGTTGGCCGGACAATGTCAGCCTGGATAAAGCTCGCCGCCTGCTTTGGCCGATCAAGCAGAAGTATGGCCAGAAGATTTCGTGGGCTGACTTGTTGATCCTCACCGGCAATGTCGCGCTCGAGACCATGGGCTTCAAGACCTTCGGCTTCGCCGGCGGCCGCGAGGACACGTGGGAGCCGGACCTGGACGTCTACTGGGGCAACGAAAAGACCTGGCTGGGTGGTGACGTCCGTTATGGCAAGGGCGCCGCCGGCAAGGACGACGACGGCGGCGTGATCGTAGCCGACGAAGAAAAGCACGGCGAAGAGACCAGCCGCACCGATGCCGGACGCAACCTGGAAAATCCGCTGGGCGCCGTGCAGATGGGCCTGATCTATGTCAATCCGGAAGGTCCCGATGGCAATCCGGACCCCATTGCTGCGGCGCACGATATCCGTGAGACCTTTGCGCGCATGGCCATGAACGACGAGGAAACCGTCGCGCTGATTGCCGGCGGCCACACGTTTGGCAAGACACACGGAGCCGGTCCTGCTGACAATGTGGGTCCAGAACCTGAGTCTGCCGATCTTGAGAACCTGGGGCTGGGCTGGAAGAACAGCTTTGGCAGCGGCAAGGGCGGCGACACGATCACCAGCGGTCTGGAGGTCACCTGGACCAGCACGCCAACCCAGTGGAGCAACGGCTTCTTCCAGAACCTCTTCGGCCACGAATGGGAACTCACCAAGAGCCCTGCCGGCGCCAACCAGTGGGTCGCGAAAGATAGCGCCGAAACGATCCCGCACGCTCACGATCCGTCGAAAAAGCTGCGGCCGACGATGCTCACCACCGACCTTTCGCTGCGCCTCGACCCTGCCTACGAGAAGATCTCGCGGCGCTTCATGGAGAATCCTGACCAATTAGCCGACGCCTTCGCCCGTGCCTGGTTCAAGCTGACGCACCGCGACATGGGCCCGCGTGCCCGCTATCTTGGCCCGGAAGTGCCGGCCGAAGAACTGCTGTGGCAGGACCCCATCCCGGCGGTGGATCATCCCCTGGTTGGAGAGCCGGACATCGCTTCGCTCAAGCAGAAGATCCTGGCATCAGGGCTATCCGTCTCGCAGCTGGTGTCGACTGCGTGGGCGTCAGCGTCCACCTTCCGTGGCTCCGACAAGCGTGGCGGCGCCAATGGCGCGCGCATTCGCCTGGCGCCGCAGAAGGATTGGGAGGTTAACCAGCCCGAGCAACTGTCGAAGGTGCTGAAGGCGCTCGAAGGCATCCAGGGCGAGTTCAACAGCGCGCAGTCCGGCGGCAAGAAGATTTCGCTGGCTGACTTGATTGTGCTGGCAGGGGGCGCAGGCATCGAGCAGGCGGCGAAAAAAGCCGGGCATCAACTGACCGTGCCTTTCACGCCGGGCCGCATGGACGCTTCGCAGGAACAGACCGACGTGGAATCCGTCGCGGCGCTCGAGCCGGTCGCCGATGGCTTCCGCAATTACCTGAAGGGCAAGTACAAGGTTCCGGCCGAGGCTTTGCTGATCGACAAGGCGCAATTGCTAACGCTGACCGCCCCGGAGATGACGGCGCTTATCGGCGGCTTGCGAGCGCTCAACGTTGGTGTGGGGACGAATGCTAATGGCGCGCTGACCGGCCAGCCGGAAACGCTAACCAACGACTTCTTCCGCAACCTGCTCGACATGGATACGGAATGGCAATCGCTCTCGTCGGCGCGGGATGTGTTCGAGGGACGTGACCGCAAGAGCGGCGAGAGAAAGTGGACCGGCACCCGTGTCGATCTGATCTTCGGTTCGCATTCCCAGCTCCGGGCCCTGAGCGAAGTCTATGCCACTGAGGACGCGAAGGAAAAATTCGTCCATGACTTCGTTGCAGCCTGGGTCAAGGTGATGAACCTCGACCGCTTCGACCTCGCCTAAGGGGGCACGTGGCCCCGTCAGGACTGTCGTCCTGACGGGGCCTTGCTTAGCCGCTAGAAATGTCTCTGCACAGCCTTAGCGGGCAACGCTTGCGCGCTTCCGTTCACTCCCCGACACCAGATTCGATCGTCATCAACCCGGTCACCTGGCTGGAAGGTGCACCGGCCTACTTCTTTGAATCCGTACCGCGCATAAAAGCGTTTCGCGCGTTCATAACTTTTCGCTCCACGTCCGGCATTGCGCCGTCGTTCACGTTCGCGCGTAGCCGCCTCAGTCGCGCGTAGCCGCCTCAGTGTTACGTTCTGCGAAGCTACAGTAGGTATTTAGAAAGGGTGTCGCTTGCGGACTTCGCTCGCGCAGCCAGCTTTTCATTTACCACCGCATGATGGTTGACGCAGATAGTTAGCGCCGGCCCTGAAGACCCGAGTTAAATACCTGGTCATTGCGAAGCCGACGGGACACACGGGCATTCGCCTTTGGACCGCAGGGAAATCACAATCAAGCTCTGAACATCGGGACCGCGGCCGCTATGCCCGCAAGGTCGACAAGAATGACCGGGATGACGCTCACACGGCCGCATTGAATATCCGAATTCGCGTAGCCGATCTAAACGCGGTTGTACTTTTTCGGCACTGAGAGGACGACTTCCCCCCACCCTTCCGATTCGTTCGACTCGTTCGACTCGTTCGACTCGTTCGGCGACCTGCAAGACCTGAGCTCCGCGGCAGCAGGACAACGCTTAGCAGACTTCTTCGGCCTGGCGCACGCGCGGCAGCATCCGGTCGAACTCGCGCTTGACGATGCCATAGCATTCGCACGCACGCGCTTCCAGGCCTGCGCGATCGAGCACCTTGATACAACCACGGCTGTGATGGATCAGGCCCGCGTCATGGAGCTTTCCTGCCGCTTCCGTGACCCCTTCGCGACGCACGCCCAGCATGTCGGCGATCATCTGCTGCGTCACCTGGAATTCGTTGGACGGCGTACGGTCAATCTCGATCAGCAACCAGCGGCACAATTGCTTGCTCAGCGAATGGTGACGGTTGCACGCGGCGGTCTGTGCGACTTGCGTCAGCAGCGCTTGCATGTACAGCAGCATCAGGCGGCGCAGGAAATCCGAGCGATTGAACTGCTCGCGCAGGGCGGCGGCGCTCATGCGATACGCAAAGCCCGGGCA
>NZ_JAQGMM010000087.1 GCF_028292365.1 Caballeronia sp. | reverse complement strand
TCGAGATCAGCAGGCCGGTGGCGGCCATGATCGGATGCCTCGACGGCTGCGGGACGAAATAGTACGGGCTTTCGTTTTGACCGCTCATTATTGATTCTCCACTTCGATCCAGTTGCTTGAATTTTTTGCTGCCACTGCCGCCGCTTGATCCTTGCGCAGCAACACCACTGGCGTTATCCCACCACCGCCCGTACCACCACCAGCAACACGACGATAAACAACACCGCCCCAATCACCCCGGCCGCAATCAGATGCAGCGGATTGAGCGAGGCATCGTTTTCCAGGTCGCTGCGACGGCGCACGCCAAAAAACGACCAAAAAACCGCCTTCAGCAACCGGAGAAAACTGTTCTTCGGCGCCTGCTTTTGTGTTTCAACCATCTCACGTCTCCGCCGCGTTGCGCGGTTTATATACAGCCTGCCGCGCGTGCTTGCCCGAAGCGCAGCCTTGGGCTAAATACCGCTTCGCGACACCGACGCAGGCGCGGTCAACTCAAAGAATGTGTACGACAACGTGATCGTTTTCACATCCTTGGGCAGCTTCGGATCCACCACGAACACCACGGGCATGCGCCGGGTCTCGTTCGGTTTCAACGTCTGCTGCGTGAAGCAAAAGCACTCAATCTTCTTGAAATACTCGGTGGCCTGCATGGGCGCGTAGCTCGGAATGGCTTGCGCCTGAATCGTGCGGGCTTGCTGGTTGGTCACCTCGTACATCACCGTCATCACTTCGCCCGGATGCACGTCCAGCGTGTTCTGTTCCGGCTTGAACTGCAACGGGCCGCGCGCGTTTGCATCGAATTCGATGGAAATCTTGCGGCTCGTGTCGACCTGCGTATTCTTCGCTTCCCGTGCGCCGACGTCCCGCTGCACGAGATTGTTGATGCCGGTAATCGAGCAGATCGCGCGATACATGGGCACCAGTGCAAAACCAAAACCGAACATGGCAGCCGCCACCACAATCAGCTTGACCATCATCGAGCGGTTGAACGCGCGATCTTCCTTGATCTCCTCGGGCGTCGACACGTTTCCTAGCCTCTAGAGCGGACGTACTGATCGACGACCACCGCCGCGAAAAATACCGCGGCCACTGCCAGCAGGATCAGGCCAAGCCGTTTGTTACCTGCGCGAACTTGCGCGGGCGTGCGTTGCTTCTGTGAATTCCGGTTCATCCGTTCAGGCTTTATTCCGCTAGTCATGCGCTTCGCTGTCATTGTCGTGCGTGGCGCGCGTCCCGTTTTGCTTCAACATCTGCGCAACGGGTCGCACCGCCAGTATTCACTCCACGTGCGGCGGCTGCTCGAACGTATGGAACGGAGCCGGGCTCGGTATGGTCCATTCCAGACCTTCGGCGCCGTCCCACGGCTTGTCGTCGGCTTTCTCCAGATCGCCACCGCCGCGATACGCCGGCAACGCTACCGCGAACAGGAAGTACACCTGCGCCAGACCGAAACCAAACGCGCCGATAGTCGCAACCTGGTTGAAGTCCGTGAACTGCGCCGGGTAATCCGCATAACGACGCGGCATGCCGGCGAGGCCCAGGAAGTGCATCGGGAAGAAGGTGATGTTGAAGAAGATCATCGACGCCCAAAAGTGGATCTTGCCGCGCGTCTCGTTGTACATCCAGCCGGTCCACTTCGGCGACCAGTAATACCACCCGGAGAAGAGCGCGAACAACGACCCCGCCACCAGCACGTAGTGGAAGTGCGCCACCACGTAATAAGTCCCGTGCATCTGGATATCAAGCGGCGCCATGGAGAGGATCAAGCCGGTGAAACCGCCCATGGTGAACACGAACAGGAAGCCGATGGCGAACAACATGGGGGACTCGAAGGTCAACGAACCGCGCCACATGGTGGCGACCCAGTTGAACACCTTAACGCCCGTTGGCACCGCGATCAGCATGGTCGCGTACATGAAGAAGAGCTGGCCTGTCACCGGCATGCCGGTGGCGAACATGTGGTGCGCCCAGACCATGAACGAGAGAATCGCGATGGACGACGTGGCATACACCATCGAGCTATAACCGAACAGCGGCTTGCGCGAGAACGCTGGAATCACCTGCGACACAATCCCGAACGCCGGCAAGATCATGATGTACACCTCGGGATGCCCGAAGAACCAGAAGATATGCTGGTACATCACCGGATCGCCGCCGCCTGCGGCATTGAAGAACGACGTGCCGAAGTGGCGATCGAACAGCACCATGGTGATCGCGCCTGCCAGCACCGGCATCACGGCAATCAACAGGTAGGCGGTGATCAGCCAGGTCCAGCAGAACATGGGCATCTTCATCAGCGTCATGCCGGGCGCGCGCATGTTCAAGATCGTCACGACGATATTGATACCGCCCATGATCGACGATGCACCCATCAAGTGGATCGCGAAAATGGCGAAGTCCATGCCCGGGCCCATCTGCGTGGACAGCGGTGCGTACAGCGTCCAGCCGGCAGCGGTTGCGCCGCCGGGAACGAAGAACGACGTGATCAGCAGAATGGCAGCCACCGGCAGCAGCCAGAAGCTGAAGTTGTTCATCCGCGCGAAGGCCATGTCCGACGCGCCAATCTGCAGCGGAATCTGCCAGTTCGCGAAGCCGACGAACGCCGGCATGATCGCGCCGAACACCATGATCAGGCCGTGCATGGTGGTCAACTGGTTGAAGAACTCGGGGCGCATGATCTGCAGGCCAGGCTCGAAGAGCTCGGCGCGGATCATCAGCGCCATCACGCCCCCGGAGAGGAACATGATGAACGAGAACAGCAGGTACAAGGTACCGATGTCCTTGTGGTTCGTCGCGAATAGCCAGCGACGCCAGCCGTACGGCAGTTCGTGCGCGTGCTCGTCGTGGTCATGACCGTGATCATGAGCGTGGCCATGTTCGTGGCCCGCGGTTACATCGTGTCCGATGCTAGACATGACAATCTCCTAAAGCGAATACTGCGGCACTTGGGTGTACGCTACGCCAGCTTCCTTTCAGAAGGAAGCTGGCCGTTTGGGTACGACCGTCAGGCAGCCGGACTGATCTCTACGCGCCGTGCTTCTCTCGGGTCAGCACCTCCCGTGATCGTTTCCGGCTTCTTCAAAATGATGCGGTCTTCCGCCACGCCCGCGGCCTTCAGCGCATCGCGAACAGCCTGCGCACGCGTCTTCGCCAGTTCGGCGTTCTTCGCGGCAGAGCCGGTTGCGTCGGTGAAGCCTGACAGCGTCAACTTCGCGTCGGGATGCGCCTTCGAATAATCAGCAGCAGCCTGGACCGCGCTGGCGGCATCGGCGGGCAAAGCATCCTTGCCCGTCTCGAAATACACGCTCGCCGGCAGCGAAGTTGCGGAAGCCGCCGGAGCCGATGCGTCGGATGCCGGTGCCGCAGAGGCCGCCGGAGCCGCGCTTGCTGCGTCCGAACCACCCGTCGCACCGCTCGCCGCCGCATCCGAACCGGCCGCCGCTGCGCCTGCGCCCGCCAGATGATCGCCACCCGCCGGCATCTTGCCGTTACGTGCATCGGCAACTTGCAGGGGTTGCAGGATGTCGCCGGTGTGATTGCCCCAGGTATTGCGTTCGTACGTGATCACCGAAGCGATCTCGACGTCATTCAACGTCGCGCCCCAATTCGGCATCGCGCCCTTGCCCTTCAGCACAATGCTGACGTGTTCCGCGATCGGGCCATTGGCGATCTTGCTGCCGTCGAGCGCCGGGAACTGACCTGCCCCCTTGCCGGTCGGCTGGTGGCAGACCGCGCAATTCGACGAATAGACCTGCGCGCCACGCGCCTTCAGTTCGTCCATCGTGTAGGTCTTGTTCGGATCGTCCGCGCTGGCGGCCATTTTCTTCTTCTGGCCATCGACCCATGCCGCGTAGTCGTCAGCCGACAACACTACGACCACGACAGGCATGAACGCGTGTTCCTTGCCGCACAACTCGGTGCAGAAGCCGCGAAACGTGCCGACCTTCTCAGCCTTGAACCACGTGTCGCGCACGAAGCCTGGGATTGCATCCTGTTTCACGCCGAACGCTGGCACGTACCACGAGTGCACGACGTCGTTGGCCGTAGTGATGATGCGAATTTTCTTGTCGACCGGAACCACGAGCGGGTTGTCGACTTCCTGCAGATAAAGCTCGCCAATAGGTGTCTGACCGTTCGTCTGGCTACGCGGCGTGGACAGCGTGGACAGGAAGTTGATGCCTTCGCCCGGCCCCTTCACATAGTCGTAGCCCCACTTCCACTGATAACCAGTCACTTTCACGGTCAGGTCAGCGTTGGTGGTGTCTTTCATAGCGACCACGGTCTTCGTCGCCGGCAGCGCCATCAACACGACGATCACAAACGGGACAATCGTCCAGATGATTTCGACAGTGGTGCTTTCGTGGAAGTTGGCTGCCTTATGTCCCTTCGACTTGCGGTGCATCAGGACCGAATAGAACATCACGCCGAACACGCCGAGGAAAATCACCGTGCAGATGATCAGCATGAACGTATGGAGGCTGTAGAGCTCCTCGGCGATCTTCGTCACCGGGGTCTGGAAGTTGAGTTCATTCACTCCAGGACCACCGGGAACGTCGTTGACCGCCAGGGCTGCGCCGGCGAACAGGAGTCCGCTTAACGCCAGCACGCCCGACAGGGCTCGCTTGATTGTTTTCATAGCTTCCTTACCCAAAATTTCCATTCAGACCCTCGACCCCCGTATGCACCCGTCCGACTCATGCATCGCCTCCCCTGGAAACGATCTATTCGGCGGCGCGTGTCGATGCGTGTGCCGCTTGCTACGTAATTCCATGCTTCTTGCCTTATACCGGGCGCTGACAACCGGTCTCCCCGAATGCGCCCGGACGACATTTCCAGACCGTCAGTTACAGCGTCTCAGCCACATCCGCAACTCGACGGCAAACTGCTTGCGACGATGCTGCGCCAGATGTATCCCGACCGGCACCGACTCCCCCCGCGACACCAGCTTCACCGGATCTCTCGGCGTTGCCCCCGGCTCGACTCTCACCCAGCGCGGATTGAACTCCATCTGCGTGAGCGTTTCCGCATCCATCCGCTCGATCAGAAGCCGATCGTGAAACAGCAGGATCCGTTCGTAGTCGACAGCATGCCGCGCATAAATGACGAACGCGATACCGACCGCCAGCAACTCGATACCCGTAAAAGGCAGCACCAGCCAAGCGCCCGCCCACACCAGCAAACTAGCGATCAGCAACGAAAACAGCGCCAGCGACACGTAGAAGGCCACGAATTGCCGCGGCGAGACAGAACAGTTCCGCTTGATCAACCAGTCCTTTACGACCGGTTCGGTGTCCATCGGCAGATCAGTTGCTTGCATCGCCGTCTCCCGCGTCAGATTTGTCTCACCCGCGCTGCGTGCTGCTTACTTGCTGCCTGTATTGCTCGCCTGCGCACACTGGATTGCCACCGCCAATCACTAGGAATACGCCCAAAATCATGCCAGGCCGGCGACAAACTGACGCATTATAGGCGCGTTGCCCAGCATCCACAAGCAAGGTGGTGCACGCCGCAAAGCCAAGCCGCACAAGCCTCTGCGCCCTTTTGCCGCATCCTTTTGGATGCTTGTCAACGCGTGTATTCGAGGGGTGGGAATGGTCTTTCTGACTGGTTTACTTGCTCCGTTTTGAGCCTCGTCCTATATCTTCAAGCCTCACAATACCGTGCCCTTCCGCCGTCATTCGCGGCACCGCCTTCCATGCGTGTCCATAGATCACTTCAAAGGTCAGTGGGATCGTGCCGTCTTCGCGGCGGCGCGCTTCAAGCGCCGCGTGAAGCGCGTCACGCAACGCGCGAGCCTGCGTTTGCGGCGCAACGTCACGCGGGTAAGCCCCCCAGCGGCGCACGTCCATCAGCAGCGATTCCGGCGACTTGTACGTGATCGTCAGCACCTCCTGATCCATCACCGGAATCTCGAAACCGCTCTCGACCAGCATGTCACCGAGATCGTGCATATCGACGAATTCGATAGTGTGGCGCCGCGGCGTCAGACCCAGTGATTTTTCCGCCTGCGCGTACGCGCCGCTGAGCTCTTTCAGTGTGTCGGGACCGAGCGTGCTGAACATCAGCAGGCCGTTCACCTTGAGCACACGTGCCCATTCGGGAAATACGAGGTCGGGCCGCGCGTGCCAGTGCAGCGCGAGATTCGACCAGAGCATCTCGAACGCGCTTGCAGCAAAGGGCAGGTGAGCGAAATCTCCCTGCGCCAGTTGCGGGCCGCGTGCGCCGAATGCCTTGCCCAGCGTGGCAGGAAGGAACCGCCGCCAGCCGGCGTTGGCTTCGGATTCAGCCGTCTCAGCCTGGTTCGCCCGCGCCAGCATGGCCGCTGACAAATCCATGCCGAGCACCGATGCATCGGCGAAACGCTCGCGCAGACCGGCCAAGTCGGCGCCCATGCCGCAGCCCGCGTCGAGCACGCGCACGGGCGTTACCTTGATGTAGTCGAGCCGCTCGCGCATGCGCTGCGCGATCTCGCGCGGCAGGAACGCGACGTCATCGAACGTCGCGGCCCGACGGTCGAAAATTCGCTGCAGATGGCGCGAATCGTAGGCTGGACGGCCAGCATTGGCGGGAGTTGGGGACATGACAACCTACTTTCTAAGAGTGCGAAGTATACTCGGTCGATTCCTGAAACGTTCAGCCAAACCAGGCAGCGCAACGGTTTCCGCCGGTTCTTCGGTGCGCTCGTGGGCTCGTCGTCTGCTCACTCAGGGCGGGTTTTTTCGCTGCCACGCATTCTTTGGATCGAACGTATGAAGCTACGGTTTGGTGTCGTATGGCGTGGTCCAGGCTCGCTGCGCGAGGCTTTTGCGGCCGCGCAGCGGCGGCTCGGACAGATCCGCGACATCGCGCTGCCCAGTCAGTGCGCATTGTGTGGCAATTTGTCGCAGAAGGTATTGTGTGCCGGCTGCGATGAACAGTATTGGAATCAGGCGCGCACACGGTGCCCGGTTTGTGCATTGCCCGTGCCGGTTCTTGCTGCTGCCTCGGCAGCATCCGCTGGCGTTAAAAATGGTGGCTATCTGCCTTGCAGGCGGTGCAGTGGGGAGCCCCCGCATTTCGACGCGACTATTGCGCTGGCCGACTATCACGCGCCGCTCGATACACTCGCGCTCGATCTCAAGTTCCACGCGCGACTGGCAACGGCCGACGAATTTGCGCGCCACTTGCAAGCCGCCTTCGAGGACACCAATGCGGCGGCACCCGATGTCGTCGCACCTGTGCCGCTGTCGCCACGGCGCCTGAGGACGCGCGGTTACAACCAGGCGTGGTCGATCGGGAAACCACTTGCGCGCCGGCTCGGCTCGTTGGCTGACGCAACGCTGATCGAGCGCACGAGGGATACGGCGCCGCAAGCAAAGCTTGATCTCGATACGCGGCGCAGAAATGTCGGCAATGCGTTCAGGGTGCTGCGTGAGATACGCGGCCAGCACGTGGCAATAGTCGACGACGTGATGACCTCAGGCGCAACCCTCGACGCGCTGGCCTTTACGCTAAAAGCCGCCGGCGCTCGGCGTGTCACCAATTTCGTCGCGCTACGCACGCCGCAAGACTAATTTTCACGGGTTTATCGCTTATGTTCAATGTCGTACTGGTCGAACCTGAAATCCCGCCGAACACCGGCAACGTGATCCGACTGTGCGCCAATACCGGCGCCCGTCTGCATTTGATCGAACCGCTGGGTTTCCCTCTCGACGACGCCAAGATGCGCCGCGCCGGCCTCGATTACCACGAGTATGCGCAGATGCATGTACATGCAAACTGGGACGCGTTCCTCGAAAAGGAAACGCCCGACGTGAGCCGCATGTTTGCCTTCACCACGCGCGGCTCCACGCCATTTTTCGGGCATACCTTTAAAGCGGGTGACTGGTTTGTCTTTGGTGCTGAAACCCGGGGTCTGTCGGACGCGGTGCTTACACAGTTCACGAACGACCGGCGCGTGCGCCTGCCTATGCGGCCTGGGAACAGGAGCTTGAATTTATCGAATACGGTGGCAGTCGTGACGTTCGAAGCATGGCGTCAGACAGGGTTCGAGGGCGGTGAATAGGCTTCGCGACTCTTCCCCGCGCCGGCAAACCCTCACTCCGCTTTTGCGTCGCGGCTCAATAACGCGTGAACCGCGTCGCGCGGGGCGACGTTTTCGAATAACACGCGACACACCGCCTGCGTGATCGGCATCTCGATGCCGCGAGACTCGGCCAACGCCAGCACAGCACACGCGCAGCGTACGCCCTCGGCCACATGACCGAGCGCGGCGAGAATGTCGGTGAGCGAACGGCCGGTCGCCAACTGCATGCCGACCGTGCGATTGCGCGACAAATCTCCGGTCGCGGTGAGAATCAGATCACCGAGCCCGGTCAGGCCGGTGAAGGTTTCCGCGCGGCCACCGAGCGCCACGCCGAGCCGTGACATCTCGGCCAGTCCGCGCGTAATCAACGCGGCACGCGCGTTCAGGCCCAGGCCGAGTCCATCGGCAATGCCGGTCGCAATGGCCAGCACGTTCTTCACTGCACCACCCACTTCCACGCCAATCACATCGTCGCCGGTGTAAATGCGCATGGCGCCGTGATGAAACGCGGCAACGGTCCGCTCGCCAAGCGTGGCGGACGTGCTCGCGATCGTCAGCGCCACTGGCAAACCCAGCCCGACTTCACGTGCGAAGCTCGGCCCGGAAAGTGTGCCGTTGCTTGCTTGCTGCGGCAGTTCGGCCGCCACCACCTCGTTCGGCAGGCATTGCGTGTCGGCTTCAAAACCTTTGCACAACCAGACTATATGCGCCGGAATAATGCCGAGTTCGCGCATGTTGCGGCATAACGCACGCAACCCGGCTACCGGGGCGGCAACCACGCACAAGGCGTCTTCGGCCGCGCCGTGGGTCAGTGCCGAAGCCAGATCGCGGTCGTACTGAAGCGCTGCAGGCAGCGTTATGCCGCGCAGGTAGCGCTCGTTTTCGTGCGATTGGGACAGGGACTCGATGAGCGCGCGATCGCGCGCCCAGAGCACCGTGGGGTGGCGAGTGGCCAGATGACCAGCCAGCGCGGTGCCCCACGCACCGGCGCCGAGAACGGCTACTTGCATGCCCGGCTCCGGAATATGCGGGATTTAGTTCAGCGTCGCGCCGTTGGCCACGCCTTCCTGAGCTGCCGACAACTGCGAAATACGTTGTTCGTACAGCGCCTGGAAATTGATCTCGGCGAGGTGGATCGGCGGGAAACCGGCGCGGGTGATGGCGTCGGCAATGTTCGAGCGCAGGTACGGGAACAGGATGGTCGGGCACGCAATGCCGACCAGCGGATCGACTTGATCGGCGGGAATGTTGCGGATATCGAAAATACCGGCTTGCTTGGCTTCGATCAGGAACGCGACCTTGTCCGAGACCTTCGCGGTCACTGTGCCCGTTACCAGCACTTCGAACACGCTTTCCGCCAGACGCTCGGCCTTCACGTCCACTTCCACCTCAACCGACGGCATTTCCTGCTCGAGGAAAATGCCCGGCGAATTAGGCTGCTCAAGCGACATGTCCTTCAAGTAGATGCGCTGGATGTTGAAGAACGGCTGGTTGTTGTCGTCAGACATGGTTGATTCCCTTGATTATTTAATGTGCTGCTCGCGGCTTTTCCGGTTTTTTCCGGCTGAAAACCACGGGCAGCTTAATTGCGCAGCGAATGCATTCAGGCCGACGCGCCCGGTCTGGATGATCCGCTACTTGTTCAGGCGGCCTCGAGCAGCGGCACCAGGCCACCTTTGCGATCGAGCGCGGACAGATCGTCGTAACCGCCAACATGCGTCTCGCCAATAAACACTTGCGGCACCGTACGGCGCCCCGTACGCGTCATCATTTCTTCGCGCCGGGCGGGATCACGGTCGATCAGCACCTTCTCGACATTTTCCACGCCGCGCGACTTTAGTAGACGTTCGGCCATCTGGCAATACGGGCACACCTGCGTGCTGTACATGATCACTTTATTCACTTTACCGCTCCTTGTTTCACGACCGGCATGCCGGCTTTTTGCCAGGCATCCAGCCCGCCTTGCAATACGTGGACCTCGGCGTAACCGGCATCGCTCACGATCTGGCTCGCCTTCTGGGACTGTTGGCCGGTCTGACACACGAGCAAGACCGGATTGCTCTTATTCTTCGCGATTTGGCCAGTTTTTGCTTGAAGCTCCGAAATCTCGAAGTTTCGCGCCGCCGGCAAATGCCCTTTCGAATACTCGGCGGCCGGCCGCACGTCGATCACGGACGCGTTGCGCCGGTTGATCAATTGAATGGCCTCGGGCGCGGAAACCCCTCCGCGGCCACGCCGGACAATCGTCGGCCAAAGCAGCAACCCACCAGAAATGAGGGCGACGGCGATAAGAACAAGGTTGGTGTAATCGGTGAAAAACTTCACGTCGGGACCGCCGGATTGGGAGTGTGGAAAAATGAAAGGTCGAAAAAAATCGGGACAATCCAGCCATTATAAAATAACCGTCCTCCGCGATGGACTCGGCCGATCGGCTGAGTTGCGCCAGAACGCATTGCCGCACAGAATCGATGCCAGTTTCCTGCTTTTTTGCCGCTTCCTAACTAACCGACCTCTCAACGGACATCATGTACAAGCTAGTGCTCATCCGCCACGGCGAATCCACGTGGAACAAGGAAAACCGATTCACAGGCTGGGTCGACGTCGACCTGACAGAACAAGGCAACCATGAGGCGCAGCAGGCCGGCCTGCTGCTCAAGGAAGCCGGGTTCAGCTTTGACCTGGCCTACACCTCCGTGCTCAAGCGCGCGATTCGCACGCTCTGGCACGTGCAGGACCAGATGGACGAAATGTACTTGCCCGTGGTCCATTCGTGGCGGCTGAACGAGCGGCATTATGGTGCGCTCTCCGGCCTGAACAAAGCTGAAACCGCGAAGAAATACGGCGACGAGCAAGTGCTGATCTGGCGCAGAAGCTACGACACGCCGCCGCCTGCACTCGATCCGTCCGACGAACGCACGGCGTTCAACGACCCTCGTTATGCAAAAGTGCCGCGCGAGCAATTGCCGCTGACCGAGTGCCTGAAGGACACGGTCGCCCGGGTCATGCCCATCTGGAACGAGTCCATCGCGCCGGCTATCAAGTCGGGCAAGCGTGTGCTGATCGCCGCGCACGGCAATTCCATGCGCGCGCTGATCAAGTATCTGGACGGCATTTCCGACGACGACATCGTTGGCCTGAACGTCCCGAACGGCGTGCCACTCGTGTATGAACTCGACGAAAACCTGAAGCCGATCAAGCACTATTATCTCGGCGACCCGGAGGCGATTGCCAAGGCACAAGCGGCAGTTGCGAAACAAGGGAAGGCGGGCTAACGCTCTGTTTCGAGAATGACCGGCGGTTGCGGGTGTTTTGATCCATTGATCCGGTACTCGTAACCCTTGGCTCGAAGCGGGCCCGGTGTTTCCTTGCTGTGCACATCGCCCGTGGTGCCAAGCACAGAGGGATGAGCCGGGCGAGGTCGCCTGGCCGCTCGCATACCGCGCCCGTGACCCACACTCCTCGCCGCGCGGCGTCAAGGCGACGGCAACGCCGCCTTCGCCCTTTCCAACAGGTTTTGACCAGCAGCCAGGCTGCCCGCGATGCTCCATTCCTCCGGCTTCACCGGCGTTTATCGTCGGAATGCCCGAAAATAAGCGCTCCCAATTCGCCTTTTGCCAATCATCTCTAAACCGGGCCCGACATTTGCGAGCGGATAATGCGTTTTGAAGCAGCCGCACACAAAAAGAACCCGCCCATTCATTTCCCGGCGAAGCCCTTTAAGCTGCGTTTAAGTCGTGGTCCGGGGCTTGCAGTTATACTGCCCAGTCAATCACGACGCAGCCTAATCCGCTTCCGACCGCAACAGACTCTATGCGAAAGAACCTGAAAAACATCGGCCTGATCGCCGCGGGCCTTGCTACCGGCGCATTTGCAACGCTGCAACTCTCCGCATCCGCCCAGCAAGCTGCCACCGCGCCTCTCCCGCTCGATCAATTGCGGTTGTTTGCCGAAGTGTTCGGGCAAATCAAACATGAATACGTCGAGCCGGTCGACGATAAAAAGCTTCTCACCGCGGCCATCAAGGGCATGGTGTCGAGCCTCGATCCGCATTCGTCCTATCTCGACAAAACCGATTACGAAGAGCTTCAGGAGCAGACCAAGGGTCGCTTCGCGGGCCTTGGTATCGAGATTTCGTCGGAAGATGGCTTGATCAAGGTGATTTCGCCTATTGAAGATACGCCGGCGTTCCACGCCGGCATTCGTCCGGGCGACCTGATCACGCGTATCAACGACAAGCCGGTACGCGGCATGACGCTAGATAACGCCGTCAAGCAAATGCGCGGCGATCCGGGCACCAAGGTCACGCTGACCATCTTCCGCAAGACCGACGACCGGACCTTCCCTGTCACGGTCACCCGCGCAATCATCCGCGTGCAGAGCGTGAAGATGAAGGTTCCGGCGCCGGGTTACGGCTATATCCGGATCACGAGCTTCCAGGAACGCACCGTGCCAGATCTTGCCGCGAAGCTACAAGATCTCGCGCGCCAGCAGCCGGATCTGAAGGGTCTCGTGCTTGACCTGCGTAACAACGGCGGCGGCTTGCTGCAGAGCGCGGTCGGCGTAGCCGGTGCGTTCCTGCCGGACAACGCCGTGGTGGTGTCGACGAATGGACAAATCGCGGACGCGAAGCAAACCTTCCGCGATACGTACGACAACTATCGCCTGCCTTCCTTCGACTCTGATCCGCTGAAGAACCTTCCGGAAATCTTCAAGAAGGTGCCCATGGTCGTGTTGACCAATGCGTACTCTGCGTCGGCGTCCGAGATTGTTGCGGGTGCGTTGCAGGATCATCATCGCGCGTTGATTGTCGGCAAGACCACGTTCGGCAAGGGTTCGGTGCAAACGGTTCGGCCGATGACCGCTGACACCGCGCTGCGCTTGACCACTGCGTATTACTACACGCCGAGCGGCAGGTCGATCCAGAACAAGGGGATCCGTCCGGACGTTCCGGTTGATCAATACGCTGAAGGTGATCCGGACGACGCGCTCGTCACGCGCGAAGTGGATTATTCGAACCACCTGGCCAATACGCAGGATCCGAACGAGAAGAAAGAACAGGAAGCGCGCGAAGCGGACCGGCTCGAGCAACTGCGGATTCTTGAAGAGCAGAACGACAAGAAGACGCCAGAGCAGCGCCGCAAGGATCGCGAGCGTAAGCCGGTCGACTTCGGTACGGCCGATGACTTCATGCTCACGCAAGCGCTGAACAAGCTTGGGGGCAAGCCGGTGCAGGAATCGAAGTCGTATTCCGAACGGAAGCTGGCGCAGGATAAGCCGGCTCCGTCGGCTTCGGCTCCTATTGTTGTCAAGCCAGCGTTGCCGGCTACACCAGGGGCGGATGCAACGCCTGCTTCGGGTGTAACGGGTGCCAACGCTACGCCGGCGCCAGCATCTGCACCGGTACCCGCTTCAGCTACGCAATAAGTTTTGTCCAGGTTTCGGTCGGCGCGGGCTTGATGTCCGCGCCGACCGATTCAGCAGCAAGCACCAAGCACTAAAGAATCCGCATCCATCTCTTCCGGCACGACCTGAGTGCCGCGTCAGTTGTCCCCAGTCTCCCAGCGTGTCTCGCTCCCGCCCTCAGCTTCACCACAGCATCCGTTGATTGCATTGGATCGGAAGTAAATGCTCTCCATGGGACCAGCAGTGCCATGGGGCTGGCGTAAGCGCTGATCGACAGCTAACGCACCAACTCTCCTCGACGCACGATTAAAATAGCCGTTTCACGATCGCGCGCCTGTTTCTTGCTGCCAGGCGTTCCGGTCGTAGCCTACTTGAGCGCTCGATGAACGACGATCAGCTTCTCCGCTATTCCCGGCATATCCTCGTCGATGAAATCGGCATTGAAGCGCAACAGCGCTTCCTCGATGCGCACGCCATCATCATTGGCGCGGGCGGGCTCGGGTCTCCGGCTGCGATGTATCTGGCGGCGGCAGGTGTGGGCGAGATCACGCTGGTCGATGCCGATTCCGTCGACCTCACCAATCTCCAGCGCCAGATCCTGCACACCAGTGCATCGGTTGGTGAGCCGAAGGTGGATTCCGCCCGCGCTACGCTCGAGGCGCTCAACCCCGGCGTGAAGGTCACCACGGTCGCCGTTCGAGCCGATGCCGCCTGGCTCGACCAGAACGTCCCGAACGCCACCGTCGTACTCGATTGCACCGATAACTTCGCCACTCGCCACGCCATCAACGCCGCGTGTTTCGCCCACGGTGTGCCGCTTGTGTCGGGTGCCGCGCTGCGTTTCGATGGCCAGATCAGCACCTTCGACTTTCGCTCCGCCGAATCGCCCTGCTACGCATGCGTGTTCCCGCCGGACGAAGCGTTCGAGGAAGTCGCGTGCTCGACGATGGGCGTCTTCTCGCCAACGGTCGGGATCATCGGAACGATGCAGGCAGCCGAGGCGTTACGGCTGATCGGCGGGTTCGGTACAACGCTGCAAGGCCGCCTGATGATGCTCGATTCGTTGCGCATGGAATGGAACACAATGCACATTGCACGACAGGTAACCTGCCCGGTCTGCGGAACGCACACACAGAAATAGTCTGTTCAAGGGCTTTGGCAGCCTGCTGCCAAAGCCCCGTCTACCAGCAACGCAAACGTCTATTCACGCCGCCGTCTCAAATTTAGGAGTTCTCCAATTTTCCTGATCGTAGGGCCGCCTTATCGTGGTCACTATGCTTTCAGCGCAATTGGAGAGGACCATGAACGAGACCGAAATCCGTCACACGCAACGTGGCAGGACCGAAACTGAATTCGCCAAACCCGGCATCCCGGTGTTAGCAGGCCCGGAAGGCATCCTCTACGACTTCAATTACGGCTGCCGCGTGCAAGTGCCCATAGACGGTTGGCACGTCCGCATGACCGACCTGGACACGTTCAATGTCCTTCTCGACGAACCCGTGGAAGCCAACTCTGTGATCACCAGCAGGCGCAAGTATTTCGTGCGTTTCAAGCTGGAAGTATTCGACGGCTCGCGGCTCGTGTTTTCTCATTCGTTCAACGCGGCCGGCAAGAAGATCATGCTACGCATGCACGCGCTGGCGCTGGGCGATTCGCTCGCCTGGGTGCCGGTTATTGATGCATTCCGCCAACAACACAACTGCGAAGTTTCTCTGCCCCTGCCAGCGCATCTACAACCGCTTTTCCGCGATGGTTATCCGGATTTGAACTTCGCAACGGAGACCGAACTGGACGGCGAGAGCAATACGTACTACGCAACGTATTACATCGGCCTGCTGAAACCGTTCTCCGAACGCGATCACCAACCCACCGACCCGCGCATCAGCAACATGCAGGACATGATCGCGTATCTGCTGGGCGTGCCGTGTCAGGAACGCAAGCCGAATGTGGTTATCGCCGACAAGACGCGCACGATTGCCGAGCGTTATGTCTGCATCGCGACGCAATCCACCGCGCAATGCAAGTACTGGAACAATCCGCGCGGCTGGCCGACGCTGATCGATCATTTGAAAACGCTGGGTTATAGAGTGTTATGCATTGACCGCGACAAGCAATACGGCAACGCAGAGCACATGAACCTGATGCCGGCAGGCGCCGAGGATTTCACCGGCAACCGGCCGTTGCAGGAACGCATGAGCCTGTTGCATCATGCGGATTTCTTTATCGGATTGGGGAGCGGGCTGTCGTGGCTCGCATGGGCGGCCGGCACGCCCGTGGTCATGATCAGCGGCTTCTCGCATCCGTCGACAGAGTTCCGCACGCCGTATCGCGTGATCAATTTTCACGGCTGCAACAGCTGCTTCAACGACATGACCACCGAGTTCGATGCCCAGAATTTCGCCTGGTGTCCCCGCCGCACCGACAAACCGCAACCGTTTCAATGCACGGCGGTGATCACCCCTGAGTTCGTGATGCGCGTCGTCGATAAACTCATCGCCGAGCGCGGCCTTATTCAGACTCAAACTCAAACTCAAACTCAAACTCAGACCTTCTGAAGCAACGCCAAAGAAGCGAGCAATTCCGCGGGTTCATACGCGGCGAGCACGTCCGCGACTGGCTTTTGCAACGCCTTCAAGTCCGCCCGCAGGATCTCCTGCTTGACCACGAGCAACTGGCTTGGGTGCATCGAAAACTCGGTGAGGCCCATGCCGAGCAGCAAGCGCGTCACGGAAGGATCGCCGGCCATTTCGCCGCATACGGACACCGGGACACCCGCCGCTTTCGCTTCGCGCAACGTGAACGCGATCAGGTGCAAAACGGCGGGATGCAACGGATCATAAAGATGCGCGACGGCGTTATCGGCGCGATCGATTGCAAGCGTGTACTGGATCAGGTCGTTGGTCCCGATCGACAGGAAATCCAGCCGCTTCAGGAACAGCCGCACGGCAATGGCGGCCGCCGGAATCTCGATCATTGCGCCGACCTGAATGTTGCGGTCGTAGTCAATACCCGCGTCGTCAAGCTGACGCTTTGCTTCGTGGATCAGGTCGAGCGTCTGGTCGATTTCCTGCGCATGCGCGAGCATGGGGATCAGGATCTTCGCCCGGCCGAACGCCGACGCCCGCAAGATCGCCCGCAATTGCGTCATGAACATCTGCGGCTCGGACAGGCTCCAGCGGATCGCCCGCAAGCCGAGCGCCGGATTCTGCGCGGTCTCGTAACCGTCGCCGCCGCCCATGGATTCGAGCGGCTTGTCCGCGCCCACGTCGATCGTTCGAATGGTCACCGGCCGGCCCTTCATCAGCTCGATTGCACGCCGGTAGGCCGCGAATTGTTCCTCCTCTTCCGGCAGCTCGTCCTTGTGATTCATGAAGAGGAACTCGCTGCGGAACAGGCCGACGCCCATTGCGCCTGCGTCGAGCGCCGTCTTGGCGTCGTCGGGTAATTCGATGTTCGCGCACAAGTCGATCTTGGTGCCGTCCAACGTTTGCGTCGGCGAGAACTTGAGGCGCTGCAGCTTGCGTTGCTCAAGCACCTTTTCGCTCTGCCGATACGAATACTCTTCAAGAACGATAGGCGCCGGATCGACGATCACAATGCCGTGATCCCCATCCACGATGATCAAGTCGTTCTGCCGAATCAGCGCACTCGCCTGCTGCACACCGACCGATGCAGGAATGCCGAGGCTACGAGCCACGATAGCCGTATGCGACGTGCGGCCGCCGAGGTCCGTCACGAATCCCTTGAACGCCTGGGTCTTGAACTGCAGCATGTCGGCGGGCGCGATGTCGTGGGCGACCACGATCATGTCGTTGTGGCCATTGGTCGCCGCGCCATCGACGACGAGCGTCGCGGTGGACGGCGCACCAGCTAGCGCCTTCAGCACGCGCTCCACCACCTGTTGAATATCGGCTTTGCGCTCGCGCAAATATTCGTCTTCGATATCGTCGAAATGACGGCTGAGGATTTCAAGCTGCTCGGTCAGCGCCCATTCCACGTTGTAGCGGCGCGTACGCACGAGATCGATGGTTTCGTGAACGAGCATGGCGTCGTTCAGAATCATGGAATGGACGTTGATAAACGCGCCCATCTCGCTGGGCGCATCCGCAGCCAGATCGTCGCGCAGAGCGTCCAGCTCCGCGTGCACCTGCGCCTGCGCTGCGTGAAAGCGTTCAATTTCACTGTCGATGCGATCTGGTTCGACCAGATAGTGATCGACATCGAGTGCAGCCGCCGCGATCAGATACGCGCGGCCGATAGCGATACCGCGCGAAACGGGAATTCCATGCAGCGTGAACGACACGCGCACCTCTCTCTAGTTATGGGTGTCTCACGGTTTTGTCGACCACCGGCTGGCGATGCGAGTCCGCGCACCATTATAAATTCGAACGCGATATGACACCCTTTGCGGTGCAGCAAGTTTCTGTCACAAAATGACGCAGTTTATTGCACCCTATGTCACCGTCATCCATGCGGGCGTCACTCATGTCGGCGTCATGTCTGCGGACACAAAAAAGCCGCGTCAATGCGCGGCTTCTTCTTAGTGCTGCGGGCAGGACAAGGTCATTGTCCTTCGCCAAATTTATCTGCGATGAGCGCAAGGATGGCCTTCATGGCTTCGGCTTCATCGGAGCCTTCGGTTTCTATGGTCACCGTGCTGCCAATTCCCGCCGCGAGCATCATGACGCCCATGATGCTTTTCGCGTTGATCCGGCGGCCGTTGCGGCTCATCCAGATCTCGCATTGAAAGTTTCCTGCCAGTTGTGTGAGCTTGGCCGAAGCACGCGCGTGCAGCCCCAGCTTGTTCACGATAGTTGTTTCCTGTTGCAGCATGATGCTCCGGGTGCTAAGTGAGAGGGCTGACGCGATGCAGCCGGGTCATTACTTTTTCAACGGACTTTTTAGCATGCGGCCAGTGTGCTGCCAGCAGTTCCGGACAAACGCCACAGACCCGACTCAGTGAGCTGCCACCTTGGCCGGCATGCAACTGGTCGCGGCAGCGCCGACAGCACAATTGGTCACCGCGGCCGCCGCGGCGGCTGCAGCGCTAGCCATTGCACAAGGATTGGCGGGCGTCGATGCATCGAGCTCCTGAATGCCCTTCGATGCGCCCTGCAGTGACTTTTCAGCCAACGTGTCCAGCGGCGTGGTCCTGTAGCAGACAGCGCGCACCAGCATGGGCAGATTAACGCCGGCAAGTACGCGAACGCTGTTGCTCGCCAGGCTTTGCGCGATATTCGCAGGCGTTGCACCGAACACGTCTGTCAGGACGATCGCACCGTTTTCTTCCTTCAGACGGTCGATTTCGGAGCGTGCAAACGCACGGACTTCGACGGGATCGCAATCCGGCTTCACATCGATAGCACCGATGCGCGCGGGCAAACCGCCGTAAATGTGGGTGATGCACTCACGTAACGCGGAAGCGAACGGAGCGTGAGCAATGATTAGAATGCCAGCCATGTCAGAGTGTGCTGCCCCAAAAACGACGAGATGCGTCGGAAATTGTGGGAACTTGCCGTTACATATGCGATTGCGGTGCCTGATATTGCACTTATATCGCAATAAAACACTGCAAAATGCGACTGCAACATCGATCCGGGTGCAAACGGTCAACAAGCGCCTATACGTAAGCTTAGTCGGATTTTGCACGCCATGCGCAGCGTTTTGCGCTGCAGCAAGTTTCCACTTCAATTTCGGGGCCGGATCGCGCCACGAAACGAATCTCATGAAGGGGAGATTGTAACAGTCTGGGAAAAATCAACGGCCTGGCCGCCCCTTCGACAGCCCCTTCTAATTTTCACGCTTCCCGCTTAGGGCTCAGCCGATTGCCAGGCTGCAGCCGCTCGTTCCAATGCATCGATGAACATGCCTGCTACATCGAAACCTGTCTGGTCCATGATTTCACGGAAACACGTCGGGCTGGTCACGTTCACTTCAGTCAGGTAATCGCCAATGGCATCAAGTCCAACCAGCAGCAAGCCGCGATTGAAAAGCGTCTGACCCAGCGTTTCCGCAATCTTGCGATCGTTTTCCGTCAGCGGCTGCGCAACGCCCAATCCGCCCGCAGCCAGATTGCCGCGCACTTCGTTGCCTTGCGGAATCCGGGCAAGCGAATACGGCACGGGCTGCCCGCCGATCAGCAGAATGCGTTTGTCGCCATCGGTGATTTGCGGGATGAACTTCTGCGCCATGACGCTGCGCGCGCCGTTGTCGCTGAGCATTTCCACGATCGTGCCGAGGTTCATGCCATCAGCCTTCACGCGAAACACGCCCATGCCGCCCATGCCGTCGAGCGGCTTCAGGATCACGTCGCCGTGTTCGGCATGGAAAGCGCGCAGACGCGCGGCATCGCGGGTAACCAGCGTGGGCACGACGAACTCCGGCCATTCGCCAATCGCCAATTTTTCCGAGTGATCGCGGATCGCGCTCGGCTTGTTGAAGATGCGTGCGCCAGTGCGCTCGGCCAGTTCCAGGAGCCACGTTGACGTAACGTATTCCATGTCGAACGGCGGGTCTTTACGCATCAGGACCGCGCCGAAATGCTTAAGGTCGAGGATCTCCGGCGCGGCGGCCTCGTACCACGGCGAGCGAGCCGAATCCGCTTGGTCGCCAACTATGGTCACGCGCTGAACCGTCCCTTCGACCTTGCCGCCGATCCATGCCAAATGCTGCGGCTCGCACACATAGATCGTGTGTCCGCGACGCGCGGCTTCGGCCATCATCGCGTAAGTCGTGTCTTTGTAGATCTTGAAATGATCGAGCGGATCGGCGATAAAAAGGATGTCCATAAGCGTCCAGAGCGGCCGTTCGGCCTTGATTTGATCAGTGTGAAGCGCGTTGCTGCGAGTCGAGTCTTGCGATACGTTGCAGCCCGTCGCAATACGCGATTTTTAACACGTCGCGCGCATTCGCGTCAGAAGTGCAAACGGCCGCAACTTCGTGCGGCCGTCGTGATGGGGTGAAGCTTAGACCTGAATGGCTTCGGGATCGGTTTTTTCCAGTTCCACCGATGCCGCGAGCAACCCCAGCCGCGCCACCACGCCATACATATAGAAGCGGTTCGGCGGCGCGGCGCCGGGCTTCGCGTGGGCGTCGGGCAAGGCCGTGTGCTCAAAGCCGAGCGGCACGAAATGCATGCCGGGTGCGTTGAGGTTCTGGTCGCGGTCACGAGAATCGTGCACACGATAAAACCCGCCAACCACATACCGGTCGATCATATAGACCACCGGCTCGGCGACTGCATTTTCCACGCGTTCGAACGTATGCACGCCTTCCTGCACGATCACGTCGTGGACTTCGAGGCCATCTTTCGCGTCGTTCATCTTCACGCGTTCACGTTTGGTCAGCGCCGCGACTTCGCACGCGTCGTGCACCGTCATGACACCTTTGCCGTAGGTGCCGGCATCGGCTTTGATCACGACGTACGGCTTCTCGCTGATTCCGTACTCCCGATATTTCTTCGCAATCTTCTTCAACACGCCATCGATAGCATCCGCCAGCGCTTCCTCACCAGTACGCGCCTCGTAATCCACGCCTTCCACGTGCGCGAAATACGGGTTGATCATCCACGGATCGATCTCGACAAGCTTCGAAAACTTCTTCGCGACGTCGTCGTAGCACGCAAAGTGATTCGACTTGCGGCGCACGGCCCAGCCTGCATGTAGCGGCGGCAGCAGGTATTGCTCGTGGAGATTTTCCAGCACCGGCGGAATGCCGCCGGACAGGTCGTTGTTCAGCAGGATCGAGCAGGGATCGAAGTTTTTCAGGCCCAGCCGGCGCGGCGTGCGTTCAAGCGGCTCAAGGACGATTTTCTGCCCGTCGGCCAGCGCAATGGTGACCGGTCCGTGAATGTTTTCGTCGAGCGTGCCGAAGCGGATGTTCAACCCGGCCTGACGCATGATCGTGGCGAGCCGCGCGACGTTCTCGAGATAAAAAGCGTTGCGTGTATGGCGCTCGGGGATCACGAGCAGGTTCTTCGCGTCGGGGCAGATCTTTTCGATCGACGCCATGGCGGCCTGTACGGCGAGCGGCAGCACTTCTACCGGCAGGTTGTTGAAGCCGCCGGGGAACAGGTTGGTATCGACAGGAGCGAGCTTGAAACCGGCGTTGCGCAGGTCTACCGAGCAGTAGAACGGTGGGGTGTGCTCTTGCCACTCCAGCCGGAACCAGCGTTCGATGGACGGCGTCGCGTCGAGTATCTTCCGCTCGAGATCGAGCAAGGGGCCGTTTAAAGCCGTAACGAGGTGCGGAACCATTGATGACTCGCGGACTTAAGAGGAAAGATTGTAGAGCAAACGCCTCAGGTATTTGGGTATGAACTCCCTTTTCCCAAGCCTATTCGCACGGTCCGTGCCGCTGCTTGCACCAATCCCGCCTGCCGGAAACCGTTACCTCACACAAAATCGGGACAAAAACAAGACAAAAACCAGGACAAAAAAATGCCCGCCGGTAAGTGGGCGGGCAAAATCGCTGCGCTTGTCTCGGAGCCGTGCTAATAGCTTGCGCTCGATTGCGGGGATGACGCCGCGGCCTCTCGCGCCGGGCATCGCCCCCAAACGAAAAACCCCTTATTCGACGTGCTCGCCATGCAGCGTCACGTCGAGGCCTTCACGTTCCTCTTCTTCTGTGACACGCAGACCCATGACCATGTCGATAACCTTCAACAAGATGAAGCTCATCACGCCGCTGTAGACCAGCGTGGTGAGCACGCCCTTGGCTTGCAGCAGGATGCTGCCGTCCGCGCCGCCAATGTCCTTGACCGCGAAGATGCCGGTCAGGAGCGCGCCGAGAATACCGCCGATGCCGTGAACGCCGAACGCGTCGAGCGAATCGTCGTAGCCGAGCTTCGTCTTGAGCCACGTTGCCGACCAGAAGCAGACCACGCCAGCCGCAATACCGATCACGATTGCACCCGTCACGCCGACGTAACCCGAAGCCGGCGTAATGGCCACCAGACCAGCCACCGCGCCCGAGATGATGCCGAGCACCGAAGGCTTGCCCTTGGTCAGCCACTCCGCGAACATCCAACCGAATGCAGCGAATGCGGTTGCGATTTGCGTCGTCAACATCGCGAAACCGGCACGGCCATCAGCCGCCACTGCCGAACCCGCGTTGAAGCCAAACCAGCCGACCCACAACATGGAAGCACCGATCAGCGAGAGCACAAGGTTGTGCGGCGCCATGACTTCGCGGCCATAACCGACCCGCTTGCCGAGCACCAGACAGCACACCAGACCTGCAATACCGGCGTTGATGTGAACCACCGTGCCGCCTGCGAAGTCGAGGATGCCGGCAGTCGCCAACCAGCCCGTCGGTTCCCAGACCATATGGGCGACCGGCGAGTAGACGATGATCGACCAGAGGCCCATGAACACGAGCATGGCCGAGAACTTCATCCGGTCAGCAAACGCGCCGGCGATCAGCGCCGGGGTGATGATCGCGAACGTCATCTGATAGACGAAGTAGACGGACTCAGGAATCGTCGGAGCCAGGTGGCTGACAGTGAGCGTGACGCCCTTGTCGCCCTTGATGTAGTTCATGCCGTGCAGGAACACCCGCGAGAAGCCGCCGATGAACGAGTTGCCCGGTGTGAACGCAAGGCTGTAGCCGACGACCGTCCAGATGATCGTGACCAGGCAGCAGATCGCGAAGCTCTGCATCACGGTCGCGAGCACGTTCTTCTTGCGGACCATGCCCGCGTAGAAGAGCGCGAGGCCCGGGACCGTCATGAACAGAACGAGTGCGGTGGAGGTCAGCATCCAGGCGGTGTCGCCGGCACTGATCTTCGATGAATCCACGGAGAACGGTTCAGTCGGCGCGGCCGGCGCAGCTGCTGCGTCGGATGCGCCGGAAGCCGGGGCGGCCGCCGCGGCCGGTGCCGCACTGGCGGTGGCGTCAGGTGCGCTTGCAGGTGCTGCTGCGGCCGTGTCTGAGGCTGCGGCCGATGCAGCCGCAGGCGCCGAGGCATCCTGCGCCATTGCGGCGCCGACGCTGACTCCAAGCAGCGATCCCGCCATCATCAAGGACATCAATAATTTACGCATTCTTCTGTTTCCTCTTATCGCCGTTTCTTTTCTTAGAGAGCGTCCGCGCCGGTTTCACCCGTGCGAATGCGAATGACTTGTTCAATCGGGGTGACGAAGATCTTGCCGTCGCCGATCTTGCCCGTGCGTGCCGCACGCTCGACCGCTTCGATGGCCTGGTCGACGATGTCGTCCGAGACCGCCGCTTCGATCTTCACTTTCGGCAGGAAATCGACCACGTACTCCGCGCCGCGATACAGCTCCGTGTGGCCCTTCTGGCGCCCGAAGCCTTTTACCTCGGTAACGGTGATGCCCGAGACGCCAATAGCCGACAACGCTTCGCGTGCTTCGTCGAGCTTGAACGGCTTGATGATTGCGGTAATGAGCTTCATGTATCCCTCGATGTTGTGTGCCTGATACCTCGTTGCCCCATGCCCGTCGGGAGCGGCCTGTTGCACCACACCGCATTGCCGACCGCCCGGAAAAGCGCGCACGGACAAGCCCCGGGCCACTTATGCAACTCGTATGCCATGTATGCGCCTACGCATGCTGAACAGGGCTTCGAGGGGTACGGCGCGCTCCCATAGACCGGATGGCCAACGCTGCCTGCGTGCGCTGGCGCGCACCGTGGATCGTTGCTAGAGTGCTCGCAAGGTCCGGCACGCAAGTGCCACCGCCCAAGCACTCCATCGTGCAGCGCGGTCGTATTACAGTTCTCGCGATGCGTATGAACGCGCACCAAAATGGATCATCCGGTTTCCCGGAGCACAGACCTAACAATGAATGCACTTTTATGGTGCGCAAGAGGAAAGACCGTATGAAACAGCCCAACGATGTATTCAATGAGTTCCAGGCCAAGATGAGTGAACTGCTCAAGAATTCGCCGGCAAAAGACATCGAACGGAATATGAAAGCCATGCTTTCCCAAGGCTTTTCAAAGCTGGATCTGGTGACGCGCGAAGAATTCGATACCCAGACGCAAGTGCTCGTGCGCACGCGCACGCGGCTCGAGGAACTCGAGCGGCGGGTCGCGGAACTGGAGGTCAAGCTCGGCGGCGGCGCATCGTCGTCCAGCACTCAGGACTGAATGTTCTGAGCGTGGGCTAATGCGTGTCATCGGCTAAGCGAGCCGTGATGTTGAATCAATAAACCGTCGCCCCGTGTCTACGAGGCGTCGGCAGCGGGGACAAATCATGTCGCTTGCCGTGGTGCGCAGCCGCGCGCCCGCCCCTGGGCGCGCGCCCGAGGTGACCGTCGAGGTTCATCTCGCCAATGGACTACCGTCGTTCTCAAGTGTCGGCTTGCCCGATCTCGAAGTCCGCGAAAGCCGCGAACGCGTACGCGCCGCGCTCCAGAATTGCGGCTTCGAATTTCCAGTCC